>DATFCE010000069.1:0-2905 GCA_035253365.1 Nitrospiraceae bacterium | reverse complement strand
CAGCGTCATCTCCTTGCCGCTTGAGACCTGCCCGCCGGTCGCAAACGCGGCTCCGATCTTGTTGCGCATTTTGAATTCGGGAAAGATGCCGAACTTAAATTGCCAATTGTCGAAAAAGGTCTTCACTTCTCCCGCCATATTGGTCCAATAGACAGGTGATCCCACGATGAGCGCATCGGTCCCAAACAACTCGTCGGCTGTGACCTGCCCGACGCGCCTGAGAAGCACTGCGGTGCCTGACACACGCCCCGCCCCTTCGGCCACTGCCTGCGCCATTTTTTCCGTATGGCCGGTCACCGAGTGATAGGCCACCAGCACCTTCACGGTGGGTTCTGACGCGAGAGTGAAATCGGACCAGAGAATGGTCAGGCCGATCAGGAGTGTAAGACTCACACGCATGGGCATACCAACACCTCGGGGTTACAGCGGGGGAGGAAGATAACTCGGGAGGTCAAACACCAATGAGTCAGTGCTGTCCGAGAGAGCCGTCACTCATGGCATTCTTCAGTGCCGCACCGTCTCTTCATCCATATGTTCTTCGACCGAGACTTCGGTCAACGTGCCGCGGTAATCACATCGATGGCAGCGAATCCGCCATTCTTCCATCCATTTTTCTTGCACGTAAGATTGGCGGCATTTCGGGCACACGAACACCCCCTTTTTATACAAGACTCGTCGTTTTTCTTTCATGGCCTCCTCAAGGTTGTCAATACTGCCGAAAGCATGGCATAGCGGCAGACCGATTTTCAAGCGATGCGGCCCTTCTTCATGTCTGTTCTTCTGAAAGCACACGGCCCTTCTGTCGTTCTTCTTCCAGCAGCATCCGGCGCAGGACCTTTCCGACCAGCGATTTGGGCAGCTCGTTTCGGAACTCGATTTTCTTCGGAACTTTGAATTTCGCGAGATCCTTTCGGCAGTGCTCCAGCAACTCTGCAGCCGTGGCCGTTTCTCCTTCCTTCAGGATGACATAGGCCTTGATCAGTTCACCTCGGATTCCTAGTGGCAAGCCGACGACCACCGCCTCTTTGACCTTGGGATGGCGATACAAGATTTCCTCGACTTCGCGCGGGTACACATTTTCGCCGCCCGACTTGATCATGTCTTTCTTGCGGTCTTCGATATAAAAAAATCCGTCGCCATCCATGCGGGCCAGATCGCCCGTATAGAGCCATCCCGCTTTCAACACATGTCGTGTCTCGTCGTCCCGTTTCCAATACCCCTGCATCACTTGAGGCCCGCGGATCGTCAATTCGCCGATCTCCCCGGCCCGAAGCTCCTGCTCTCCGGTCTCCACATCCATGATTTTGGCCTCGGTATCCGGCAGCGGCAGCCCGATGCTGCGTCGCCGGCGCCGGCTGGGGTCCGCCTCAACCGGATTGATGTGGGTCACCGGACCGGCCTCCGTCAGCCCATAGCCTTCGACCAGCCGAGCGCCCGTCAGCGCTTCGAACCGTTCCTGCACCGAGTCATGTAACGGCCCCGCTCCGCTGATGCAGAGTCGAATTGATCGTAGATCATAGCGATCCAGGCGCTGGTAATTATTGATCGCCGAATACATGGCGGGAATACCGGGAAACACCGTCACGCGTTCCCGCGTGATCGCCGACAGAACCTCAGACACCTGAAATCGAGGAAGCAGGACCAACGCCGCGCCCACGCTGATCGCCAAATTTTGACACGCGCTCATCCCGTACACATGAAAAAATGGTAAGACGCCGAGAATTATTTCCTGCCCACCTCGAAGCGACGGCATCCAATGACGGCACTGCCAGGTGTTGCAGACGAGATTCCGATGCGTCAAGACGACGCCCTTCGGGATGCCGGTCGTGCCGCCCGTATACTGAAGCAGGGCGATATCCTCCTGCGCGACAGCGGCGCGGGGAGCCGGCGCGGCCTTGATGATCCGTCGCCACGAGTGGACGGCCGCGGACCCCGATCTGCGTGGCGCGGAAGCGGAGCCGCGTTTCATCCAGGGATAGAGCACGCGTTTGAGCCAGGGCAGATAGTCTTCCGGTCCGGTCACAATCACGCGTTTCAGCGAGGTCCGGCCCAGCAACGGTTCGATGCGAGGCAGAAACTGATCCAACGCGACGAGCGTGTCGCAACCCGCATCTGTGATTTGGCGTTCGATCTCGCCTTCCACATACAACGGATTGATCGGCGTCACTGCCGCGCCGGCGTGCAGGCTGCCATAGAATGCGATCACCGTCTGGGGTAGATTCGGCAGCATGATGCCCACGACGGATCTGCGTCCAATCTGCCATTCGCCCAAGGCGCCGGCGAATCGGCTCACCAGATCGGTCACCTGGCGATAAGTGAGTCTTCGCCCGTAGTAGATAAGAGCGGGACGATCGGGATGCGTTTCGCCGGCCGAAATCAGAAGGTCGGATAACCCGCCTCGTGGATAGTCGAGATGGGCCGGAACAGAGGAATCATATTGCGCTTTCCAGATCGGGTCCATCCAGGCTCCGTTGGCTTGACAGGCAGGATCAAAGTCCCTACGATTCGCGCATGCTTCGAAGACTCATGGAAATCGCGCCTTTGGTGGTGGCGCTGGGACTGATCGGCATGTGGCACAGCGGGGCGTCCTCCAAGGCCGCGCCGGATGAGACGTTGATTCCGATCACCACACCGGGAGGCGCCGTCATCCGAGCCGAGTTGGCCGACACCGCCGAGAAGCGAGGGCGGGGATTGATGTTCCGCGAGTCATTGGCCAAGGACCACGGCATGCTGTTTACGTTCAGCGAGCCGCAGCATTGGACGTTTTGGATGAAAAACACTCGTATTCCCCTCGATATTATCTGGATGGACGACAAGAAAAAAATCGTGCATGTCGAACGGAACGTCCCGACGTGCAGCCGCACCGACGACGGCTGCCCGCAGTATCAACCGAACGAGCGAGCCC
>DATFCE010000068.1:0-12840 GCA_035253365.1 Nitrospiraceae bacterium | reverse complement strand
TCCGCAGCGACAATCCTGCCTCAGCGTACTACGTGAGGCATATTTTACTCAGATACGACGGGCCGGGGAATCGACGTGGACACGCTGAGAGCACTCGCCTCATCGGCCGGCGATCGCTGAACGCCACGAGATCTACACCAGTCATCTCAAGATCCCCTTGCCTGGTGACGGCCGGTTTGTTACTCTCTCGCCCCGTCACGTTCGAACGAAAGGGATCTATGGATATCGCTGCGTATCTGGATCAGAAGCGAGAGGAAGTCGATCAATTTCTGGACGCGGTCCTGCCTGACGCCAGGCAGTCTCCTACCGTACTGCATGAGGCCATGCGCTACAGTCTCTTTGCCGGCGGCAAGCGCGTGCGCCCCATTTTGGCGATCGCGGCAGCGGAAGCGATCGGCCCCTCTTCCAAAGCCGTCGTGGCCATTGCCTCGTCGCTCGAGCTGATCCATACCTACTCGTTGATTCACGACGACCTCCCGGCGATGGACAACGATGACTATCGCCGCGGGAAGCCGACGAATCACAAAGTTTACGGCGAAGCGATGGCGATTCTCGCCGGCGACGCCCTGTTGACCCTGGCCTTCGACCTCTGCAGCCGGCCGGAATTGGTGGAAGGTCTCGACCCTGCGCGCCAAGTTTTGGTCATCCGCGAATTGGCGCTCGGCTCAGGGCATCTCGGCATGGTCGGCGGGCAGGTGCTCGACATTCAAGCTGAAAACAAGGATATCGATGTGCAGACGCTGCAGACGATCCACATGCATAAGACCGGCATGCTCATTCGCGCCGCGGTGCGAATGGGCGGAATCGTCGCGTCCGCCGGCCTTCGCCAATTGGATCAACTCACCAAATACGCGGAAGACGTGGGGTTGGCGTTTCAGATCGCGGATGACGTTTTGAACGTAACGGGCACCCGTGAGGAACTCGGCAAGAACGCCAACACCGATGCCCAGCGCGGCAAGAAAACGTATCCGGCGTTTTATGGGGTGGACGGCGCTCGCCAACTCGCTACGGAATGCGTGGATCGCGCCATCAGCTGCCTGGAAATCTTTGACGCAAGCGCCGACCCCTTGCGGGAGATGGCCAGGTACATCACCTCTAGAAGAAACTAGCGGGCGTTGAAAAAGGCTACATTTACACCCGCCCTGCTCCAGGCACGCCGGGACGTGCCTTTTCCCGAGCTTTGTTCTCGGCCGCGCTTCGGGAAGGGGCGCGATTTGGCGCGCCTGGGTAGGCGGGTGTGATAGAAGGCCTTTTTGAATGCCCACTAATGCTTTGGTTAAAGAATGAAGGCTCTTGTCACCGGCGCGACGGGGTTTGTGGGAGCAGCCGTCGTGCGCGCATTGGCGGCGGCCGGCGTAGACGTCCGCGTGCTGGTTCGGCCGGATAGCAACCTCCGTAATCTGGACGGCTTCAAGGTTGAAGCGTTTCACGGCGATTTGCGCGATCGGGAGTCCCTGCTCGGCGCGCTGGCCGGTTGCCGCCACCTGTACCATGTCGGCGCACATTACGCGCTGTGGGCCAAGGATCCGGCGATCTTCTATAACGTCAATGTTCATGGCACCCGAACGTTATTAGAAGCCGCGCGCGACACCGCCATCGAACGTATCGTTTACACCAGCACAATCGGGGCGATCGGCTTGCCGCCGGGCGGCGGGGTCGGAACGGAAGACACGCCCGTCTCGCTGCCACAGATGGCGGGCGACTACAAGCGGTCCAAATATTTGGCCGAGCAAGAGGTGCTGCGGCTCGCGCGCGAGGGCCTGCCGGTCGTCATCGTCAATCCGAGCGCGCCGGTGGGCGAGGGAGACATCAAACCCACGCCGACGGGACAAATGATCGTGGACTTTATGAAAGGACGGATGTGGGCGTACATCGAGACCGGCATGAATCTGGTGGACGTGGATGATGTGGCGGTCGGACACCTTCGCGCGATGGAACGCGGACGAGTCGGCGAACGCTATATCCTTGGAAATCGCAATCTGACGTTGCGCGAAATCTTTGAACGACTCAGCCGGATAACCGGCGTTCCGGCGCCTCGGGTCAAACTGCCTTGGCAAGCTATTCTTCCGCTGGCCTACGCCAATCGCTGGCTCGCCGACGTCCTGACCCATCGGCCTCCGCGCATTCCCTTGGAAGGCGTGCGGATGGCGAAATATCGCATGCATTACGACTGCAGCAAGGCGCTACGCGAGCTGGAATTGCCGCAAACGCCGGTAGAGGTCGCGCTTAAGAAAGCCGTACGGTGGTTCAAAACCCATGGCTACGCGTAAAGCGAACCAGTTTTGAGTGTTGAGTTTTGAGTTCTGAGTTCCAACTAAAACTCAAAACTCATAACGCAAAACTTACCACTCCATGGACACGCCTGTTCTTCTCATCAAAACCATCCTCCTTCGCCCTTACGTCTTTCTGTTTTTGGCCGCGTTTCTTTTTTCAGCCAGCCGGTTGTTGGGGTGGAAACGCACCGGAGCCTTTTTCATTCTCACGTGGATCACCGCATTCGTCTGCGAATTCTCCTCGACGCGCACCGGCATTCCGTTCGGCTGGTATCACTACACCGGATCGACGGTCGGGCAGGAATTGTATCTCTCCAATGTGCCCTTCATGGACTCTTTGTCGTTTACCTTTTTGCTCTACGCCAGCTACTGTCTCTCGCTGATCTTTCTTCTGCCTGCGAGGCAGAGAGGTGACAAGACATCATCGCCCTGGGATATCAGGCTGCTGTTCGACCCCGGCATTCGCACGTCCTGGCCTGTGTTGACGTTGACCGCGCTGTTCTTTGCGTTTATCGATATCGTGATCGATCCGGTGGCGCTGCGCGGGGATCGGTGGTTTTTGGGCCAAATCTATTACTATCCGGAGCCGGGGACGCACTTCGGCGTGCCGGTTGCCAATTACGCCGGATGGGCGGTCGTCGGACTCATCGCGCTCGCGCTGTATTTTCCCATGGATCGCCGCCTTCCTCCCCTTCCGGCTCGTCTCGACGAATCCGTCACGGGGAGGGTTCTTTTGGGCTGTGGTCTCTACTATGGCGTGTTGCTCTTTAATCTCGCGATGACATTCTGGATCGGTGAGCCGCTGCTGGGCATGACGGGCATGCTGATCTATCTCCCGATCACCGGCCTGCTCCTGCTGCGACTTGCCGGTCGGCTGCCGGCTCCCGCCCTCTGACCTCATACACTACGCAGTGTGCCGTCCTTGGAGAAGCAGTCGCCGACCCTGTATACTGCAATAAGGCTTCATTACGCGTGGAGAAATTGCCATGGCAAACAATTCATCCGGCAGCGCGATACGCAAGATCATCGTCGCGCTCATCGTCGCGGTGATCGCGTGGTTCGGCAGTGGTGCGTTGGGCTTTCCGTTGGTCTTTCAGGTCATGTTTGTGCTCTATGCCGCCTTGGGCCTGGGGATTTTTCTTCTGTTGGATGCGCCGGCTCTGCCCCGGATGTCAGGACTTAAAGCCGGTCTCGCGTTGATCGCTTTCTATGCCGTCTTGTCGGCCGTCTACATTTTCGGCGCCGGTGCGCTGCCGCAGTTCGATCCGGATGATGAAAAAGGCAAAATTGAAAAACTGCTGAAAGCCAAGCGCGCGAAGGCGGAACACGACGCGGGCAATCTCGACGACTTGATCAAGCAAACCAAGGAGCAAGAAGCCAAGGTGCAATCGCTCTTGACGCGCTTGAACCGCTTCACCCCAGCGGCACCCGCCGGCGGTGCCCCCGGCGGCGACGGAGAAAAACCGGGATCAGGCGGCAGCCTGTCGGTCGTCGCGCGCGGCATGGAAGTGTATGAGCTGCACGAGTGTTACAACTGCCACAAGATCGGCGGGAAGGGCAGCGTGAAAAAGCGCGGGCCGGTGCTGGATAACATCGGCAGCCTCCTCACCAAAGAAGACATCAAGAAGAAGGTGTTCGACATCGCCTATCTCTACGCCGAGGGATTTGAGAAAGAGCATAAGAAAGGCGTCATGCCGGACAAGTATAAGGAACTCATGACCGACGAGGAGCTGGACGCGCTGGGCTCGTATCTCAGTACGCTCAAAAATCCTTCCGTTGAAACGCCAAAACCCGTGTTCGTGAAGACGAAGGTTGAGCACGGCTTTATCGTCTACGGCTATGTGCGGGACGGTAGCGGCAAACCGGTGTCCGGCGTAGAAGTTCAAGCGAAACCCATCAAAGAACATGCGCATGCCGGCAGCGCCAAGACAAACGACGAAGGCTACTACGAAATCTTTTTGCATCTGCACAATGAAGACGCCGGCACCAAGGTCGTCGTCTCTGCCAAAGGCGCGCAAAAAGAATTCGTCGCGAATTACGATCCCAACGACAAAGTCACAAAACGACAAGCGTCGGTGGATCTAGCGGTCGGATAGTTAAGGCCATCAGCGTCAGACCCCCACCCTCCCCTCCCCCCTGGAGGGGGAGGGCTAGGGAGGGGAAATTCATGAAAGGTATCCTCATCCGTTTTCTCATTACCGGCGTGGCGGTGTTCCTGGCCGCGCACATTATTCCCGGCATCGAGCTGGACACCGTCGGGGCCGGCATTGCGGCTGCGATCATCCTCGCGCTCCTGAACGCGCTGGTCCGTCCGCTTCTCTATCTGTTCACGCTTCCCTTGATCGTGCTGAGCCTGGGGCTGTTTATGGTCATCATCAATGCGGTGCTGCTGCAGTTGGCCTCCGGCCTGGTGAAAGGCTTCCATGTCACGGGCTTCTGGGCCTCCCTGTGGGGCGCCGTCGTGATCAGCGTGGTCAGCACGATCTTGAACTTGTGGGTCTCCGAGCATGGACGATGGGAAGTCGTCACCTACCGACCCAAGCCCCCGCGCATCGTCAATTGAATTACCGCCTCCCCGTTGCTACAATCAGCGCCGAATTAAGGAGACGATGATGGGAAGAGCGCTCGAACAATCGACGGCCGACAAGCAGAGTACCTTGCAAAAGACCTTGACCGCCGCCTTGAATGATTTAGGCTTGGATGCCGCCTTGGTGGCGATTGCCGAGCGGGACAACGGCCCTCTGGTCCCGCAAGTCACACGTGGGTTGACCCCGCGTGACATGCAAGCCATTCTGCGCGCGCTCTCGCTGCACGAATGGGGCACAATCGCGATGCCGGTTCACGACAGCCAAGGCCGGAGCGCCGGAGAGGAATCCAGAGTGATCCGCGTGCGAATGATCAGCCCCGGCGCGAAATCTCTTTTGGCCACGCCTCTCCGGTATAAACAACGCGTGTACGGCGTCCTGGTGATCGGTCGCAAGGAAACCGCGGCCTTCTCGAAAAAGGAGAAAGCCATGCTGGAGGCCACCGGGGACCAGGTCACCAGCACGCTCGAACAGGCATCGCTCTTCGACGGTACCGTGATCCTGAGCCGTCCCCTGGTGGCCCATGAGCCTGTCCCCGCCGTGCCCGCCGCCCCGGAGCCGTATGTCGCCCCCTCGTCGTACGCGACTCCCGCCATGCAAGAACGAGTGGTGGCGCTCTTGAACGAGACCATTCATATCATGCCGTTCGACCGCGCGTGGATTACGCTCTACGATCCAATTGCCGGCGCGGTGGAAGTGCTGGGATTCTCGGGCGAGCACCGGGGCGATCCGAAGAAGGATCTCAAAGCAGGACAGCGCCTGGCCCTGGATGCGTCGGCATCGGGATGGGCGGTCCGCCACCGAAAGCCTCGCGTCGATCACGACCTCGCATCGACCCAAGGGCGGTTTCAAGATCACAAACATCTGTACAAGGACCGCTTCCAATCCGCGCTGGCCGTGCCGTTTTTCGTGCGGGGGCAGGTCGGCGGGACCGTCGCGCTGGCGTCCAAAACGGCGATGCAGTACAGCCTGCCCGAGGTCCGCACGCTTGAGCCGCTCCTCGGCAAACTGGCCGAACTGATCCAAGGTCCGCCTCCTGCCGCGTCCCCGGTCCAAGCAGACGGCGGAATAAAAGAAGATACGCCCGTCGTGCCGACGACGCCCGGTCCGTCCGAACCGATGATCCGCAAGCAGGAACGCCAAGCCGCCATCGGCGAGTTCAGCGCGTTTTTGGCGACGGAAGTTCGAGAACCCCTCGCGTCCATCTGCGCGCAACTCGAAGAAGTCACCGGCGCCGGCATTCTGGATTTCGATTCGCAAACCCGTGTGGAAAACGCAATGCGCGATTTGATCCGAGTCGAGGCGATCCTGCACGAGATTTTAGATTTCGCCAAACCTTTGGTGCTGAACCGGCGCATCTGCCGGATCACGGACATCATAGAAAACGCGCTCACGGTCGTCGCCACGGAGTTGGACGTCAATCGCATTCATGTCACCAAGGAATACGCCGGCACCCTCGGCCCGGTACGCTGCGATGAGGGAAAGATGCAGTTGGTGTTTCTCAGCATTTTTAAGAACGCGCTGGAGGCGATGGCCCCGGGCGGACACCTCCATATTGAGGTCGTCCCGCAGAGAGCCGGCCGGAGCTATCTTCACATCACGATTCAAAACGACGGCGTCCCGATTCCGACCGAGCACGTCGGAAAAGTGTTCGAACCGTACTTCACCACCAAGCGGAGCGGGACCGGGCTTGGACTGGCCACGGTGAAAAAGATTGTGGAAGAACATCAAGGGCAGATCTCGATTGCGAGCGGTCCCGGCCAAGGCACCGCCTTGATCATTCGCTTACCCATGCCGCCGCGGACCCAGCATTATCGCGGACGCGGAAGGGGGCGCCGGCCGCCGCGACGATAATCACACCGCTCGGCGAGCCGCCTTATCAATAATGAAGTGCTAAGCGTAAGCAATGGACAATTCACAAAGAATCGAAGCGTTTGACGGGTACTCGCTGCGCTTGACAGGGTTCGTGAAGGTGTTTAAGATGCCGCCCTTGTAGGGTTCCATATCAACTGCATCGGCTCTCTTTCACCAATATTAATTCTTCAATCAAAGGAGTCCGGGTCATGAAAACACTTCTTGGCGCTATTGCAGGATTGGGTGTGGCGTTCTCGGTCTCGCTGGCCTTTGCGAATCCCTCCTTACTTCCGAAGCATCCGGGCTACCCCGGCGGACAAGCGGTGAGCCCAGTCACCGGGCAGCCTTTAGCGAACGACTCGGGGCAAACCAACATGGGCGGCGAGAAGGCGATGCTGGAATCGGCGGAACGGAACAGCAGGCATACGATGCAGGAACTGAAGCCGGAAACCGGCCGTGATGCCATCATTAATGAACAAGGCGCCGGGCGCGTGCCGAAGCATCCCGGCTACTACGACTATAAAATCGAGCCGCCGGTGAATTCCGCGACCAAGATCGGTCCCGATCGCGTCATTCAATAAACATTCGCGGTATGAGCCCTGAAGGGAAGCCGCCCAGGCGGCTTCCCCTTTTTCTTCTGCGCGCGTTCCTCTGAATCCTCACTCCGATTTTTCGCGAAGTAACCTGCGACGCCAAGAAACGAACCGCATGGTATCATAGTTTGTCGAGGGAATTACCGAGCGACAGACCATCGAGATTTCCATGCCCGTCGCGCAAGAAACCATCCTTCTCCATGGACACATTATCGATTCGCTGATCCTTCCCAAGGTTCTCGATACGATTCATATGATGGGCGGCGGATTTGATCTCAGCGAGGTTCGCATCGGGGCCTCCCGCGACGACCCCTCTCATGCCAAAATCATCGTGCGGGCGTCGTCCACCGAACTTTTGACGGAGATTCTCAATGCCATTCAACCGCATGGCGCCGCGATTGAGCGGGAATCGAATTGCATGATCGAGCCGGCGCCGGCCGACGGCATTCTCCCGGACGCATTCTACACCACCACGCATTTGCCGACTCAGGTGCGTCTCGACGGACGGTGGATCGACGTCGAGGCTATTGAGATGGACTTGGCCATCCGAGTCGATCCGGACGCAGCAACCGCGCACGCCGTGCCGATGGCAATGGTCAAGAAGGGCGAGCACATTGTCACCGGCCGCGACGGCATCCGCGTCATTCCGCTGCAACGCCCTCGGGAGCGCGATGTGTTCGCCTTCATGGAAGCGCACGTCTCGTCCGAGCGGCCTCACGGCCCGCTCATTGCCGATATCGCGCGCCGGATGCAGACCCTTCATGATCAGGGCAGCGGCAAGGTTCTTCTGGCCGGCGGACCCGCGATTATCCATTCGGGCGGCCGGGAGGCTTTGACCTGGCTTATCGAATCCGGCTTCATCCATGTGCTGTTCTGCGGCAACGCCTTGGCGGCCCACGACATGGAGGCCCATCTCTTCGGCACCACGCTGGGATTCGGGCTGTCGGCCGGCCGTGCCGTGCCGCATGGGCATGAACATCACTTACGGACGATCAATCGCATCCGCGCCATCGGCAGCATTGCGCGCGCGGTCGAATCAGGCGTGATCACGCACGGCATTATGGCCGCGTGCGTGCGCTGCGGCGTCCCGGTCGTGATGGCGGGCACCATTCGCGATGATGGCCCGCTGCCCGGCGTCATCACCGATTCCATGGCTGCGCAGGCTGCGATGCGGGCCGCGCTGCCTGGCGTCGGGTTAGCGCTGCTCGTCGCCTCCACGCTGCATTCGGTGGCCACCGGCAATCTTCTGCCTGCGACGACTCCGACGGTCTGCGTCGATGTCAATCCGGCCGTGCCGACCAAGCTAGCCGATCGCGGCAGCTTCCAAGCGGTGGGACTCGTCATGGATGCCGCGTCATTTTTACGCGAATTGGCTCGCGAGCTGGGGTGGAAATCATGAGCCGCCTGCTGGTCTGCCCGCCTGATTATTTCTGCATCGACTATGAGATCAATCCCTGGATGCGCGTGTCCAATGCAGCCCATCCGGAGCGCGCGCGCGCTCAATGGCATGGATTGATGCGGGTCTTGGAACAGGACATCGGTGTGCTGTTGGAGCGCATGCAACCCGTCGCCGGATTACCGGACATGGTATTTACGGCCAACGCGGGGTCCGTAATCGGCCGGCGCGCGGTGCCGAGCCGTTTCCGTCACCCGGAGCGCCGGCGCGAAGAACGGTATTTTGAACAATGGTTTCGCGATCATCAGTACGACGTCGTCCTGCTCGACGAAAGCATCCCGTTCGAAGGCGCGGGCGATCTATTGGGGTTCCCGGACATTCGGTTCGGCGGCTATCGTCAACGAACCGATGTCCGCGCGTATGCGCGCCTCAGTGAGATTTTTGCGTGTGAGATTATTCCGCTCGAATTGATCGACCCGCGCTTCTACCATCTGGACACCTGTTTCTGTCCACTGAGCGGAGGAGAATTGTTGTACTACCCGCCCGCTTTCGATGCCTATGCCCAAGCCGTCATTCGAGACCGAATCGGCCCGAGCCGTCGAATCGTTGTCCCCCAAGCCGATGCGCTTCGCTTTGCCTGTAACGCCGTCTGCGTCGGCAAACATGTCGTCCTGCCGGACGGCTGCCCTGACACGATGCACGCTCTTGCTGCGCAGGGCTACGACCCCCATCCCGTGCCGCTTGATGAATTTATGAAAGCGGGCGGGTCGGCAAAGTGTTTGACACTCACGCTGGACTAGCCAGAAAGGGTAAGGTCGAGGCTGAGGCTAAGTAGTAGTTTCCCTTAACCTCAACCTTAACCTTGACCTCAACCTTTCCGTCGGAAGAGCCAGGAGAAGTAAAATCCCGCCACCGCAATCGTGACCAATTCGATCGTGATGAGAAGGCGGCTGAACACACCCACACCCTGTCCGTCGGTGCCGACCTTCGGTGGATTCAGAATAAAATGAAAGCCCAAGAACTGCGGGGGTTGACCGGGCGGGGTTTCCCACGGCGGGAAGAGCACAGCCAGAATTAAGGCCGCCACCATGACATAGAGAATTGGGACGTTCATGTCCTCCGTATCCCGATTCTCGTTCGGCAGTCGGGCCTTTGGGGACCACATCGCGCGAGGGTCGGCCGAGATGGCGCGACCGCATTGGATGCAGAATCGGCTCTCATCTGTTAATTCCTGCCTGCAGAACCTGCACTGAATCATGGATTTCCCATACCGCGACTGTTTCTCTGAAGCCTACCGATAAACGTAGGGTGTTTCCACCAAATTTTCGACAACGGCTCTTAACTGGTCTCTGTATCTTTGACACCGACGACGACGGTTTCTATAATCCGCAGCGTTTGGACACCATGCCATACTCTCAGCCGAACATCGCCGTCATCGGGGCCGGCGCGTGGGGAACCGCATTGGCCCGTCATCTCGCCGCCAAGGGCTTGCCCATTCGCCTCTGGGCATACGAGCCGGATGTTGCCGGCGCCATCGAGCGCCATCATGAGAATCTACGTTTTCTCCCCGGTATCCCGCTGCCTTCATCATTAAAGGCTACAAGCTCCCTTGGCGAGGCAGTCGAGCAGACCGAGCTGATCATTTTTGCCGTGCCATCACATGCGGCTCGTTCGGTGCTTCAACAGCTTGCGCCTTTTCTGGTCGATCCGATTCCCCTGATCAGCGCGACCAAAGGCATTGAAGAAAACACGTTGAAGCTGATGTCCGAGGTGATACACGAGACATTGGCATCGCAACCTCATTGCCCCTTGGCCGTTCTCTCAGGTCCGAGCTTTGCGATCGAAGTGTGCAAGGGACTGCCGACCGCGGTGGTCTTAGCGGGCACAGATCAGGAACTAGTCCGACGACTCCAGCACTTGATGATGACGCAGGCCCTGCGGGTCTACGCGGGCGCCGACGTGATGGGCGTACAGCTAGGCGGGGCGCTGAAGAATGTGATGGCCGTAGCCGCCGGGGTCGTCGATGGGCTTCAGCTTGGCCATAACGCGCGCGCCGCCCTCATCACGCGCGGGTTGGCCGAGATGATCCGGCTCGGACACGCGATGGGGGCGGAGACACGGACATTCTATGGATTATCGGGAATCGGGGATCTCGTGCTGACCTGCACCGGACCGCTGAGCCGCAATTACACGGTCGGCGTCCGCTTGGGCCAAGGTGAACGTCTTGCGGACATACTGAAGGACACGGCAGCGGTGGCCGAGGGCGTGCGCACGTCGCGAGCCGCGGCGGGCCTGGCGAATCGTTATCAGATTGAGATGCCCATCGTCAAAGAAGTGTGCTGCGTCTTATTTGAGGGCAAGGCGCCGAGGCAGGCGGTCAGTGAGCTGATGGAGCGAGCGGCAAAGGATGAAGCAGAATGCTGAAAACGACGGCATTTACACCACCCTACCCCGGCGCGCCAAGACCACCTCTTCCCGAGCTTCGTTCCGGCTTGTCAACATCCTCGACGTACCCCCTCGGGAAGGAGCGCGTCCAATGGGACAAGAGCCGGTCTCGGCCGGATCAGGGTGGGAGGGTGAGATAACTTGGGGTGGCCGGGTGAAAAGGTACGTCTGCGGTGTTGACGGCGCCTGCTGCCTCGCTGGATGGTCATTTTGAGCATTCTGAGATTCTGCTTATCGTATGGATCAAAAGCGACTCAAGAAGATTTTGACGGACTTGGAACAAGGGAAGACCACCGTTCCCGCGGTGCTGGACCGACTCCGCACCCTTCCCTATGAGGATCTCGGATTCGCCTCGGTGGATCATCATCGGGCGCTCCGTCAGGGATTTCCGGAGGTCATCTTCTGCGAGGGTAAAACGCAGGCCCAGGTCATCGCCATTGCACGACGGTTGCTCGCACGAGGCGGTCCGCTCTTGGCCACTCGCGTCGAGCCGCGCGTGGGGCGCGCGCTGCTCCGCTTGGACCGCCGGGCGGTTTTTTACGAAGAGGCGCGCGCGGTCGCGATCAAACCGGGGAGCGATCCCCTTATTGGGAATGTACTTATTATCACGGCCGGGACAGTCGATATCCCCGTCGCCGAAGAAGCGCGCGTAACCGCGGAGGTGATGGGAAGCCGGGTGGATACGCTGTACGATGTAGGCGTCGCCGGCCTCCACCGCATCCTCAGCCGGCAAGAGCGGCTGTTCGAGGCTCGCGCGCTCGTGGTGGTGGCGGGCATGGACGGGGTGCTGCCGAGCGTCATCGGTGGCCTCGTGGATCGACCCGTCATCGCGGTCCCAACCAGCCGTGGGTACGGCGCGAGCTTCGGCGGGTTAGCGGCGCTGTTGACCATGCTGAATTCTTGCGCGGCAGGGGTCGGCGTGATGAATATCGATAATGGGTTCGGCGCCGGTTGCCTGGCGCACAGGATCAATATGACGGACGGACGATCGGCGACAGGCCAGAGTCGGGACGATGACAATGGGCGCTAGAGCTCGGGCCCTAGCTGCCGGCCATCATTTGACGAGAAGTGATCCTCGTTTCGGCCACGCGTTCATCAATGTGCGGGGCACGTTCTCACGAACGGTCAACAGTTTTGCTCGGATCTCGTAGTGATACCGCCCCCCTTCGACCTGCTGCTTCGCTTGATCCATGCCATCCCAGGTGAGGGTCACGCTTACTCGTGGCTTCATTGAGCTGGACGCCGTGGCGATGACATCATCCGGAGACGACATCGGTTGGCGGGCGGAGATGAATCGCATCGAACTCATCGACGGCGAACTGATCAGCGAGGAAACTTCCAAGAGCGTGCCTTCCTCGAAGTCCTTCGGAAGCTCCACCTCAACGTTGAAATTAACCGTACCGTCTCCTGCTATATAGGGCTCGGGAGACGCCGTCACGGTGACGATTCGAAGTTCAGGCGGTTTGATCGGAGCCGGCTTTCGTTTGGCCGCTGTCACGTCCGGCTGAAACGGGAATGCGAATGAAAGCACGGTCAGCAAGATGGGAAATAGGGAAGCATGGAAGAGTCGCCGATGCGTTAACAAGGCCGGTGGCTCTCCGCATGAGGTCGTAGGACTGATACGCTACAAACGAGTCGTACCATGATCTCCGGCATCGCGATGAACTGGCCAGTGTGGATAACACAGGGAGGGC
>DATFCE010000067.1:0-9295 GCA_035253365.1 Nitrospiraceae bacterium | reverse complement strand
AGACCGATCAAGGCTATCTGCAGACGGCGCACCGCGAGCGCGTGAAGCCGTCGGGGGCGACCATCTATCACTACGGGTGGGTGAAGCCGCCGCGTGTCCTGTTGGAGAAATTTCGGTATCAAATTCAGCGGTACCATGGCGATCAGCCGGGCACGGAGCAAGCGAAGATGCTGGCCGGGCAGGAGTATGAGTTCGAAGAATACGACATCATGAAAACGTTTTCCGGCTCGCATCCGGCCGTCATGGCGGAGCGCGTTGGGCGGCATCCGATCTTGAAGCCCGGCCGAAATCGGTGGCTGGAGCCGGCGTTCTACCGCGAAATCCTCAAAAGAGGATTTCGCGGGTAATGGGGACAGTTCGAAGTTCGATGTTCGAAGTTGACTGCTTTTAACTTCGAACCTTGAACCTCGAACTTTCAACAGAGCATGACCACTATCGCGGCAGTCGTGATTACAAAAAATGAAGAGGTCAATATCGGGTCTTGCCTGGTATCCCTGCGCTGGGTGCACGACCTGATTGTGGTGGACGCCTGCAGCACCGACCGGACCGTTGAAGTCGTTCGAGAGTATACGCCGCGTGTCTTCATCCGCAGTTGGCCGGGATTCGGGCCGCAAAAAAACTACGGCTTGGATCAAGCCACGGCGGACTGGGTGTTGGTGGTGGACGCCGATGAGCGGGTCACGGATGAGTTGCGCCATGAGATCCAAGCGGTGCTCGCGACCTCGACGGATGTCGTGGGTTATGAAATCCCCCGGCGCAACTTTTTTTATGGCCGGTGGATCAAAGGCGGGGGGCTGTATCCCGATTATCAGTTGCGGTTGTTCCGGCGATCGGCAGGCCGGTATGATGATGTCCTACTGCACGAGCGGTTGCAACTGCGTGGACGAATCGGCCGGCTCCGGTCGCCGCTCGACCATTACAGCATGCCGAGCATCGGGGCGCACATCCAAAAAATGGCCCGGTACACCACCCTGGGGGCGCAGGAGAAGCTGAAGACCCGATCGTGCGTCACGCCGCTGGATCTGGCCGGCAACCACCTGGTAACCATCTTCAAGACCTATGCGACGAGAGGCGGGTACCGCGACGGCATTCACGGCGCCGTCGTCGCGTTGTTTGCCGGCATGCACACATTTGTGAAATATGCGAAGGCGTGGGAGATGGTGGAGCAACGGGGTAAAAAGATCGGAACGGGGTAGCTGGATTGGTCTCCGTGCTCGCGCACCGCGCACGATCAGAATGTGCTCGCTTCGGGAAAGGGGCGCGTCTTGGCGCGCCGGGGCGGTGGGTGCAATGGAGCGCGCAATAGAGGCCAATCCAGCTACCCCGTTAACTTTGACCGTCGCTTGATAGTGAAAGACTAGGATAGTAGAGAGATGCGGATTGGGATTGATGCAAATCCGATTTTTCTCAATCGCGGCGGGGTGGGGTGGCATATCTACCACCTCTTGCGCGCCCTGCTCGATTTGAAAGAGGATCTCGACTTCGTCTGCTATGTCGAGCCGGGGGCGATTCGGCGCCGGGAGAGCAGCATGGTCGAAGCGTGGGAGCGGCATCCCCGACTCACATGGGTCGAGGTCGGCCGATTCATGAGACGCTGGCGCGGAACGCTCGACCGCCTCGATCTCTACCATGGGATGAATTTCCGCATGCGGACGGCCGGCCGGTACGGCGGCGTCGTGACGATTCATGACCTCTGGATGGACCGGCAGCCCCAGTACTCGACTAAATTATTCGGTCAGCGCGGCTCCTTCCACCGCACACGGCGCACGGCGCGCCGGGCGCGACAGGTCATCACGGTCTCGGAGCATTCCGCAAAGGATATCGTCGAACTGTACGGCGTGCCTCGTGATCGCATCACGGTGATCTACAACGGCGTGTCGGAGGCATTTCGTCCGATCGACGATCCCACCGCACTGGATGAAATTCGGGTCCGGTTGGGGATCACGACCGAGCGGTTTATCTTGTTTGCCGGGGGAGCCGACCCGCGCAAAAATCATCAAACCCTTATTCGCGCCTATGCCAGGGTGTCGGAATTGCTCACGGCCCACAGCCTTGTCATGGTCGGAGAAGCCAGTCACCGGTTCGGCAATATTTACGAAACGGCGCGGACGTTTGGGATGGAAGACCGCGTGGTCTGTCCGGGATTGCTGTCCCTCGACGATCTCCGACTGTTGTACTCCTATGCCGAGGCATTTGTCTTTCCGTCGGTCTACGAAGGGTTCGGAATGCCTGTGCTTGAAGCGATGGCCTGCGGCGCTCCGGTCATTACTTCCAATACGACCGCGCTGCCTGAAGTGGCCGGAGACGCGGCCCTGCTGGTCGATCCGGTATGTGTCGAGGAGCTGGCCGATGCGATGGTGCGCGTGATTGAAGATCGGGCTCTCCGCGACTCGCTGCGCGTCAAAGGCTTCGAGCGGGTCACGCATTTCACATGGGAGCAGGCCGCGCGGCAGACGTTGGCGGTGTATCGAGAAGTGTGCGCTCGATCATAACGGAAGTCGTCAGCCATGTTGCGTCCCCATGGGTGATGAGGTGGTGAAATGCTGGAGGAAGCATTTGATGATCTCTTGGTGAGGATGGCGGAGGCGGCCAAAACGTTCTATGGCGATCGACTCGTGAGCGTCGTCGTGTACGGATCAGTCGGACGGGGCACCATGCGCCACGATTCCGATGTCGATGTGCTGATCGTCGCGCGCGATCTTCCGCGCGGCCGATTGAACCGAGTAAGGGAATGTACCGCTGTTGAAACCGCGCTCGCGCCTGCTTTTCAGGACCTCCTCAGCCAAGGCGTTCACACCGAGCTCTCGCCGGTGTTTAAAACCCCGCAGGAGGCCGAGGCCGGCAGCCCGCTGTTTTTTGATATGGTGGAAGATGCTCGTCTGCTCTATGACGACAACGGATTTTTTGCCGCGCGGCTGGAACGGCTACGAAGAAGATTTGCCGAACTCGGCTCCAAGCGGATCTGGAACGGCAATGTCTGGTATTGGGATCTGAAGCCGGATTATAAGCCCGGTGAGGTCTTCGAGCTGTGACTAATGAGTCGTTGGCTCGGAGCTATCTGAGAAAGGCCAATGATCGCCTAAAGGTCCTTGATCTTCTTATAAAGGAAGGCGGCTACTCCGATGTGGTCCGCGAAGTACAGGAACTGGTCGAATTGGCGCTCAAGGGCATGCTTCGAGCCATTGGAATCGAACCGCCGAAACTCCACGATGTCGGGGGCATGCTCGTTCAGCACCGAGACCGCTTTGAGCCGGACGTGCAGGCAGTCCTAGGGATCCTAGCCGAGATTTCCAAAGAGCTCCGCAAGGATAGAGAGTTTGCCTTTTACGGCGACGTCGATTTTATTCCGACCGAGGAATATTCCGTAGAGGAAGGCAAGAAGGCGCGAGAAGGGGCGACGCGGGTGCTTGAGGCCGCGCGGTTGGTGATCGAATCGTGATTGTAAACTGAAGGAGTGCTGACGGCCTGGACTTCCACTCGGTCAAGGGCGGTCAACCCATAGCATGGATCTGCGCAACATTCTCATCATCAAGCTGCGATACATCGGCGATGTCCTGCTGGCGACCCCCGTCCTGCGCGCGCTTCGAGACGCGTTTCCGCAGGCGTGCCTGACGATGGCGGTCAATCGCGGGACCGAAGCGGTGTTGATCAGCAATCCCGATCTCAACGAGGTGTTGGTCGTCGATCGGCAAGGATTGGTCGGGGATGTCCAATTCCTTCGCGATGTGCGGCAGCGACGGTTTGATTGCGTGATCGATCTAACCGATGCCGACCGGTCGGCGATGATAGCCCGGGCGAGCGGCGCCCCCGTCCGAATCGGTTTCAACGACGAGCACCGCTGGCGCGGCTTGCTCTACACCTGCGTCGTGAGAGGGACCAAAGGCCATCGTATCGAGCGCGACCTTGACGCAGTGCGTGCGCTCGGCCTTGAGCCGAAGCGTGATCATCCGGTGTTGACCGTCTCGGATCACGAGGAGCGGGAAGCGGCGGTCATCCTGAAGGAGGTCGGGACAGGGAGCGCGGTGCAGCACGGCCGTCCGTTGGTCTTGCTCCATCCCGGCGCTCGATACTGGTTTAAAGCATGGCCGGCCGAACGGTTCGCGGAATTGGCCCATCGGCTGTCCCAGGCATACGACTGTGAACTGCTGATTGCCGGCGGGGCTCAGGACGGGGACATGATCGAGGCGATTCGAGCTTACGCCCGGACACCGATTCATGTCGTGGCCGGGCGCGCCGGGTTACGGCAATTTGCGGCGATACTGAAACGATGCGCCCTGTTCATCGGGAACGACAATGGCGCCATGCACATGGCGGCGGCCATGGGGACTCCGATCGTCGCGCTGTTCGGCCCATCCGATCCGGCCGAGTGGGGTCCGCGCGGACCGCGCGTTACGGTGTTGTACAAGGGACTGGATTGCCGAACCTGTTTTCATCCGACGTGCCGCCGCGGCGAGGACAATTGCATGCGGCAAATTTCCGTCGACGAAGTCTTCGCCGCTGCGGCGAAAATTTTGACACCGCTGGAGATCGTCGGTGGCCGCGGCTGATCCGCTCGTTAGTGTCGTGATTCCGGTGTTCAACGGCGCGCCCTTTGTCGCGAAGGCGGTGGCCAGCGTCCGGAGTCAGGATGTGCCGGGTGTGGAAATAATTATCGTCGATGACGGATCCACGGATGGGACCCAGGCGGTCTTGTCGGAGTTGAAAATATCGCACGGCATCATCTGGTTTCAGCAGGACCACGGCGGTCCGGCGCGTTCACGTAATTATGGCATCGCGGCGGCGCGCGGCGAATACGTCGCGCTGCTGGACTGCGACGACATCTGGCTCCCCGGCAAGCTGGCCGCGCAGGTAGAGATTCTGCGTGCCTACTCGGATGTCGGCGTGGTTCATACGAACTATGAAGTCGTGGATGAGCAAGGGCAGGTCCTGGAGCGGGTGACGGCCGGACGGAGTGATGAGCCTCTGGTCCAGGCCTTCGTCGGAGGGCATGCGGCCTTGCCTTCCACCTTGCTGATCCGTAAAACGTTCCTGGAAAAAGTAGGCGCGTTGAACGCCGACCTGTATGGATCTGAAGATTCGGACTTGACCATCCGGCTGTACGCCGTGACCCGGTTTGTCTGCATCGATGAAGTCCTGGTGCACAAACTACAGCGCGGCCACGGTTATCGGGACATGGCGTTTGATGAGACGACCCACCGTGAGAAAATTCTCGCGAGTCGGGAACGATTTCTTAACGCGTTGGAGGGACGGCAGTCGTTGCAGGCATCGCAACGCGCCGCGCTCGACCGCGAATGGGCGAATTATTTTTTGCAACGCGGGGGCGCCGCCGAGCGGGCCGGACGGCGGGCGGACGCCCGCCGCCTGTACGGGCAAGCGATTCGGAAGGCGCCGTCGCGCTTGCGGGGATACACGCGCTGGCTGCGGACATTGACGTGAGCGACGATGGCGATTGAAGTGTCTGATACCAATCCTGTGCGGACCATGTCCGACGCATCTCCGCCTCCGCGTGTCAGCGTCGTCATTCCGTTATACAACGGCGAGCGCTTCATTGGGGACACGCTCGACGGCGTGCTGGCTCAGACGTTTCGCGATTACGAGATCATCGTCGTGGATGACGGCTCAACCGATGGATCGGCGGAAGTGGTTCGCCGTTACGGTGAGGCCGTCCGGTATGTCTCGCAGGCCAACGCCGGCGTCTCGGCTGCAACCAACCGCGGGATCACGTTGGCGCGAGGCGACTTGATCGCGCTGTTGGATAATGACGATGTCTGGCTGCCGGACAAACTGAAAACACAGGTCGCATTTCTCGATGACAACCCGAACTGCGGACTTGTCAATTGCGACATGCAATATATGTCGGAAGCCGGCGTCCGGCAGGATCGCTATTTGCTCGGGTTCAATAATGACGAGCCGTATGTGCGCTTGTTTCAGAAGGGGTACGTCATTATGTGCTCCATGATTGTGGCGAGACGAATCGTGTTCGAGCAGGCCGGTCTGTTCGATCCGGCGTTTGTCGCCGCGGGGCTTCAGGAAATGGAGTGGATGTCCCGGGTGGTGGACCGGACGGAGGTCGGCCATCTTCCGGAGATCCTGGTCTTGTATCGGGGACATGGCCCCAGAATTCCCGCCGATCGCTCCCGGTGGAATGAAGAGATCTATTGGGCGCGATTGTGGGAACGGCATCAGACCCATCCGGCCAGACGCCGCTTCCTAATCGCAGAACGCGTGGGGATGCTCTCGAATGTCGGGCAGCATGAGATTCGATCCGGGCGCGTGGCACAGGGCCGCCGGCACTTGCGCGAGGCCTTGAGGCTCAGCGGGCGTCACGGCGTCAATATCAAGATGACTCTGCGGTCGTTGCTCCGCCTCGGACGCTCATACCTGACAACCCTCACGCCGACTCGCGTCCATCCCGATTCCGCGCGATGAGCCGCTCCGCTACCGTCAGCGTCGTCATTCCCGTGTACAATGCGCGCGAGGTCATCGGTGAAACGATCAGGAGTGTGTTGGCGCAGACGTGGAAGGAGATCGAGATTGTCGTCGTGGATGATGGATCGACCGATGGATCGGAAGAAGTCATTCGCCCGCTCGGCGATCGAATCAAATACGTCCGGCAAGAGAACGGCGGTGTGGCGAAAGCGCGCAATCGGGGCATCGCGGAATCATCCGGCCCGTACGTGGCCTTGCTCGATCATGACGACCTCTGGGACCCGACCAAGCTCGAAAAACAAGTGTCGGTGCTCGAGCGGCATCCGAAAATCGGGATGGTGGTGACGGATGTCGCGCGCATGGATCGGACGGGAAGCCCAATAGGGCTAATCGGCGCCGGCTATGATCCTTCCGACACCTTCGCCAGACTGTTCGTGCAAGGCTATATCCCCACGCCGTCCGCCGCAATGATTCGCCGAACGGTCTTCGGCGCCGTCGGGGGATTCGACGAAGCCTTCCATGCAGCCGGCCTGGATGATCATGAATTCTGGACTCGGGTTGCAGCGCATTGCGACATCGCCAACATTCCCGAAGCACTGACCTATCATCGAGAGTTCACGGCCAAGCCGGCGCACATCGCGCTCAAACATCGCGTCTTGCTTATCTCAAGACTCATGAGCCGGTTCGGCGACGATCCTGCGAAACGGCGGTATCTGTTGAGGGAAGAGGCGGCCTATTTTTCCGATTATGGCAAGCAATTGATCCGAGACGGGTATCGCAAGGAAGGTCGATCCCATCTGATTCGCGGGTTGATATTAAGCCTCGGCAAGGCACGGAGTCTGAAAACCGGGTGGCGTTGTGTGTCCAGAATAGCGAGGTCGTATGTCGCATGATCGTATGAGGAGAGGACGGTTCGATTCGCGATGACCGGTGTTCAAGCGATGAAGATGAATGGCTTCTACGGCCGCAAAGGCGCCTGGGCGGCGGCGATCGTCGCAGGAACGTGTGCAATCGGAGCCGCGGTGGCTCTTGTCACGGCCGGTGATCTCGTCGGCTTTGTCCTGACGGCTCGCCCGGCGACCAAGCTTGCCGATCCTCCGCGAACCGTCAAACTCATTCCGTTGTCCCTGATTCTCGTCGGCGTAGGTCTGTCTCTTGGTATCGCGGCGTGGCGGACGTTGAAGCCCGGCGCCGTGCAGCGGGCCGTCGCGTCACGATGGTCGCCGGGTCTCACGCTTGTGTGGGGCCTGCTCGCCCTCTACCTCGTGTTGCTGTATTATCCGCTTCCGTACCATTCGCACCATATCGAGAAGTTGCTGCTCGGCAGCGCGGTGATTCTACTGTGGAGTCTCGCGTTTGTTCTGCGACCGGCAGGGCTCGCCGCATTTCTGAACGGACGAATGTACGGATGGATCAAGACGGGTGTGATTAATGTCTTGGTGTTCATTCTGATAGGGGAAGCGGTACTCCGTCTCATGGATCCTGTGTTGGCTAGAGGAGGGCTCTTCGGAAATACACAAAGTCCGGCCCATCTTAAACCGTATGTTCAGACGCAAGGGTCGATTCAAGTCACAAACTCGCATGGGTTTCGGGATCGTGAACGCGCGTTCGAAAATACCTCTCAGGCGACCCGTATCGTGGCGTTGGGAGATTCCTTCACCTACGGGGCAGGGGTGACCTATGACGAGATCTTCACCACCGTGTTGGAGCGCGCACTTCAAGATTTCTCGCCGGGGCTCGAACTGATTAACCTGGGAGTTTCAGGATGGGATCCTTCTGAAGAATTTCACCTGCTTAAAATCTATGGAAGCAAATTCCAACCCGATGTGGTGATGATGAACTTTTTTGTCGGCAATGACATCATGCGGCGGCGGGGTGTCCTGTTAGAAGAGCCGATGGTCGTTGCGGGGCAGAGTTACTATGTCCACACCGTTGGTAATTGGGTACACGACACGCTCGGGCCGGATCGATGGTATCTGTATCACAACATCAACTATCTGCTGAAAGTCGGCGTGAATCGATTCCGACTGCCCGAAGACGGTCAAAAGGGGAATGGGAACGATACGGGGTTCTGGAAGCCGTTCAGGACCAAACAGGCGTACCTGAAGGATATCGATGAACGGAGCGAAATTTATCTGAAGGTGTCGACCCCGTCGTTCGACTATCACTGGAACCGGACGCTGACAACGTTAAATGCGATGCGGAATTTTCTCAAAGCGCAAGGCGTGTCCCTGGTGCTGGTGTTGTTGCCCGCGCAAGAGCAGGTCGACACCGGCTTGCAGCGAGAATTGATGGGGGCGCTTGGGACTCAGCCGGATCATTACGATTTTGAGAAACCGCAGCGGTTGTTGAAGGCTTGGTGCGAGCAGCAGGACATCATGGTGATTGATCTCTTGCCCGCCTTTCAGCGGGAGGCGGACCCGTCGGCCTTGTATTTCGAGAACGACATCCATTGGAACAAGAAGGGACATGCGCTCGCGGCGAGGCAGATTTTGCCTGTGCTTCGAAACCGGAACGCGGCAAGGCAAATGGCGAAAGATCATGACCCTCGTTCGATCGCACGTTAGGAGTCAGTCCGAGTAATGCCATTCTACTGCGGCAAACGATCTGCAGGCATCTGCGTCGTTCTCGGTCCGAAAAAATCCTCAACGTATTCAGCGAATACGCCTCCGGTTTTTTCGGGCCTGCGGCCTCGCATCTGCCAGCATCTCCTTTGCCTCGCAACGAAGGATTACTCGGACTGACTCCTAGGCGGCACGCAACCGTAATCGTGCCGGCACTTACTGGAACCGCGCGCCGGCTTGATCGGTCCTCACGGCGGCGGGAGCGGAGTGAATGATCGCCTGGGACCGTAAGCGCATGTGGC
>DATFCE010000066.1:0-18720 GCA_035253365.1 Nitrospiraceae bacterium | reverse complement strand
AATGCATGCCAGAGGCGGATGAATTCTCCCCGAGCAGAAAGTTCTTTTCCCGTTCATTTGACGGCTCCATTGATTGATCATCCCGTTTGCGCTGCCGCCCCCCGGGAGCCGGCTCATGCCTGAGGCGGAATTCTGGACCGTGCTGAGCCTGGGGTTTCTGCTCGGCGCCCGTCATGCGCTCGATGCCGATCATGTCGTCGCGGTCTCGACTCTAGTCGCTCGCCGCTCGACCCTACAAATATCCGGTCTCATCGGGTTCTCGTGGGGCGTGGGCCATACGGTGGTCCTTTTGCTGACCGGGATCGTTGTGATCCTGTTAAAAGTGACCATTCCGGAGCCGCTCGCACGCGCGTGTGAATTCGGCGTCGGCATGATGCTGGTGGCGTTGGGCGGTTCACTGGCATGGACTCTCTATCATGAACGATGGCACATGCATACGCACCGGCACGACGAATCAACACACGTGCACTTGCACAGCCACATACTCCACGAAGACCATGGTCACGATCATTGGCTGAAGCTTTCGGTTCGCCCATTTCTCGTCGGAATGGCGCATGGCTTAGCCGGATCCGCCGCTCTCACGTTGGTGGTCTTGTCGGCGACACGCACGCTGTGGGGAGGGATCGCGTACATTGCGGTGTTCGGAATCGGCTCCATCGTCGGTATGACCCTGCTCGGGTTTCTCATCAGTCTGCCTCTTCTTCTTTCGGCTTCCATCGGCCGCCGCGCGCAGCATGCCATTCAAGCCTTGGCAAGCGTTGGAAGCATCGGTCTCGGCCTGGCCATAATGGTTCGAACTGGCTTGGGCGAGAGCCTCTTCTAACGTCACGCCGTGTTGACAGGCCCCGCGCTCGTAGGTAAAGTTGCAGCGCTTTGTCGGTTCTATAGCGGAATAACCATCAGACGGATGACCTCTCTCCGTGGACGGACGAGACCCGATCTTAACAGGGCATTGAACGAGACGACGCGCCCTCATGAGATGCCGGCCAGGCCCGCGACTGCCCGTATCCCAGGCTGTCCCTGGAATGGTGAACAACGTCACCCATTTATCGTCCCTCGATCGTCACTCATCGTCCGATTTTCCCATGGCATGGTTTAAAAAACAAAAGACGACGGCGCCGGAAACGCCGAAGCGGGCGAAATCTGTTGAAGGCATGTGGTTGAAGTGCAATCACTGTCGCGAAATCGTCTATCGCAAAGAAGTCGATCGTAATAATAAAGTTTGCCCGAAGTGCGACTACCATTTTCCGATCTCGGTGTCGGAACGGATTGCCCTTTTGTCCGATCTCGGAAGCTTTCGAGAGTGGGATGCGGATATCGAGCCGCAGGATCCGCTGAGGTTCACCGACACGCGCTCGTACCGAGATCGGCTGAAAGCGCAACAAGAGAAAACCGGGCGCAAGGATGCCCTGGTCGCGGGCGAGGCGTCGGTCAACGGCCGCCGGATTGCGCTGGCCGTGTTTGACTTTGGGTTCATGGGGGGGAGCATGGGTTCCGTCGTGGGGGAAAAGTTTTGCCGCGCGGCGGAGCGAGCGCAAGCCTCTCGGATTCCCCTGGTACTCGTCACGACGTCGGGCGGGGCGCGCATGCAGGAAGGCATTCTCTCATTGATGCAAATGGCCCGGACATCGGCCGCGGTGGCCAGGCTCGGCGAAGCGCGGGTGCCTTTCATTTCCATTTTAGCCGATCCGACGTTCGGCGGAGTCACCGCCAGTATTGCCATGCTCGGCGATGTCATTATCGCGGAGCCCAAAGCCTTGATCGGTTTCGCCGGCCCGCGCGTCATCGAACAGACGATCAAGCAGCAACTCCCGGATGAATTTCAACGCGCCGAATTCCTCCTGGAGCACGGCATGATCGATATGATCGTGGAACGCAAACATTTAAAGGAATCGCTCAGTACCTTGTTGAGTCATCTGTAACGAAGGCACGAGGCGAGGGCAGTAGGCAGGGACTAAAGGCGGTCGCTCTTTCTCACTCTTTTCCCCTCGCCTCGATCTTATGGGTTATGACGTACGCCGCGGCTCTTGAATTTCTGTATGGCCTTCAGAAGCATGGCGTGAAGCTGGGGCTGGAGCGGATTTTGGCGCTGCTTCGCCGCCTGGGAAATCCACAAAGGCGGTTTGCCGCCTTGCATGTAGGAGGCACGAATGGAAAAGGATCCACGGCCGCGATGGCCGCTTCCATTCTCCAGGCCGCCGGCTTTCGCGTTGGCTTGTATACGTCGCCGCATCTGGTGGCATTCAATGAACGGATCCGGGTGAATGGAGTCGTGGTCACCGATGAGGAGATCATCGAGTTGACCGAGCGGGTGAGCCAGATGGTCGACACGACGCTGGAGACGACGTTTTTTGAATGCACCACCGCGATGGCGTTCCAATACTTTGCCGGGCAACAGGTGGACATCGCCGTAGTGGAAGTGGGCATGGGAGGCCGATTTGACGCCACGAATGTGATCATGCCTGTGGCGTCGGCCATCACCACAGTAGCATTGGATCACCAAGCGTACTTGGGCGAGACGGTGGGCGCCATCGCGTTTGAAAAGGCCGGCATCATTAAACCGGGAATCCCCGTGGTGGCCGGCCGTCTCAACCCGGAGGCCTTAGCCGTGATCCAAGAAACAGCGACCATGCGCAGAGCGCCGCTCTACTGTCTAGCCGATGCCTTCCGAGCGGAAGGGGAGTCGGGCGATCGGTTTCGATATGCCGGCATGAGCCGGACCTGGGAGGATCTGCCGAGTCCTCTGGCCGGCCTGCATCAACTCGATAATGCCGCCTGCGCCCTAGCCATGCTGGAGCTTGTGTCGGACCGCGGATGGCCGATTTCCGAGGAGTCGGTTCGAGAAGGTCTTGGGGGCGTCAAGTGGGAAGGTCGTTTGGAAGTCATTGAACGGAAGCCCCTGGTGGTGTTGGACGGCGCGCATAATCCCGATGCCGGTCGAGTGGTGGCTGATTACCTGACCCGCTATCGCGCGGACCATCGGGGAAGCCGGATCATCGTGGTCCTCAGCATGATGCGGGACAAAGATCAGCGAGGCTTCCTTCAGTCGATCTTGCCGGCGGTGGATGAGCTGATTCTCACGCGGGTGCAACTCGACCGCGCTGCAACGGTTCAAGAGCTGCGCGAGGCGGCGGCAGGCTCGAAGGGGACGATTCATGAGTCGCCTTCTTCGTCCGATGCGCTGTCGCTGGCTCGCCGGCTTGCGTCCCCGGATGATCTCATCTGCGTCACGGGGTCGTTGATGCTCGTGGGAGAAGTCAAGGCGCTCGTGCGCGGGTGTGTCCTCTCTTCTCTCCGTGGTTGAGATGGGCTCAGGCCTGTCGACGGTGTGCCGTTCCTTCCTCCTGTCCGTGCTGGTGCTGTTCGCGGTCGGCGCCGAGGCGGCTTTGGCTGCGAAGGATGAGGCCTCGCAATCGGTCTCCGTCAAGCCTCCGGCCCCGGCGTCCCAGCCTATTGCCATTACGGCCGACCATTTGGAATACCTTCAAAACGTCGATGTGTATGAAGCCGACGGATCGGTCGTCGTTCTACAAGGTCCGCTTCGCCTGACGGCCGACCACATCACGCTTATGATGCTCACCGGTACGATGGTCGCGACCGGCCATGTGCATCTGACCGATCCCAACACCGATCTGAAAGCGGAGCGCTTGGAGTTGGACGTCAATACCGATGCAGGGGTCGTGACGGACAGCAAACTCTATCTTAAGGAAAGCAACACGCTCATCACCGGTCGTATCCTGCAACGATTCTCGGAGAGCCACTATCGCGCGAAAGACGGCTCATTTACCAACTGCGATGCGCAAGGCCAGACGCCGGCTTGGCGTTTTACCTTTGAGGACTTCGACCTGAATGTCGGGGATGGAATATATGGGCGCAAGGTGTGGTTCTGCATCAACGATCAGCCGGTGTTGCGTCTGCCATCGATGTTTTATCCCATCCAGACCACCCGCAAGACCGGGCTGCTGATCCCCACCATCGGATATGACAATCGTTTCGGGGTGCATTACCGCCAAGGATTCTTTTGGGCCATCAATCCCAGCCAGGATCTCACCATCACCCCGGATTTTCTCAGCAATCGCGGGTACGGGGGCGATCTGGAATATCGGTATGCTCTGGATCGATTGAGCCGAGGCCAATGGCTGGTGAGCTACATCCAGGATACGGTAGCCAAGCAAGCTCGGGCGCTCATCGGCGGAACGCACCGGCAACAGATCACTCCCGATCTGAAGATCAATGCCCAAGTCTTTTATCTCACTGACCCAAATTACCTCAACGATCTCAGCAACTCGGGGGTGCAGCGAGCCCTTCCCAGCGGAGAATCGTATCTCAACATCAATCAACGGTTCGCGACCGGCAATCTGTATTTGTTGGGACAATACCTGCAGCCGCTACAAGCCGGCGGCAAAGACACCTTTCAACGTCTGCCGGAAATCGGATATCGCATGATCAATGTGGCGCCGTTCAACGGCCCCCTGTTGCTCGGCATGGATTCGAGCTTTGTGAATTTCTATCGTGAGCAAGGCTTTACGCTCAGTCGCGTCGATGTGGTGCCGTCCATCGGGACGGAAGTCTTGAGCTTCGGGCATGTCGCCGGTCTCACCCCGCAAGTCAAACTCCGCGAAGTGTATTACACGAATAACGTCCAAGCGTCCGGCTCCGCGCATCGGGAAACATTTTGGGCGGGACTGGAAGGCGTCTCTCGGCTGTCCAGGCGCTTTCGCCTCACCGACGGCCGAAGCGTGCTGCATACCATCGAACCGAAGGTCGTCTATGAATACGTGCCGCAGACCGATCAATCCGATATTGTCCAGATCGACAATGTCGATTTTCTTCCCAAAAAGAATCTCATCACGTATTCGCTGTCAAGTCGCTTGCTGGAACAAGGTTCAGGCGGTTTGCCGAATAGTTGGCTGGACCTGCTGATTGCGCAAAGCTACCACCCCGGCAGCACGCCGAACAGGACGACTTTTACTTTTTCGGAAACCCCGTTGTTCGGATCGGTTACGCAGCCGCTTCAGCTGCCGTCGGTCCCGACGCACGTCGACAAATTTTCCAATATTTGGACTCGCATGGTGATCGGCAACCCGGTGAGCTTTATCCGGGGGGTCGATAAGGTCTTGGTGATCGATGCCTTTCTCGATCCCTACCGAGGGACGTTCAGCCAGTGGAACACCGATCTGCGCTTTCAATATCAGAAGGAGTGGTATGTCGAGGTGGGTCAACGGTTCGCGAGAGAAGGGAATCGGCCGCGGCGCGGCGATATCTGGAATCCGATTTCGTTCAATGAAGTGTACGCGCCGACACCCGAAATCCAATTTGTCACGCTGGCCGGCGCCTTTAAAGGACCTTTGGGATTGACCTTCGGGGCCAAGACGTATTACGACGTCAAGCGCGGCACCGCCTCGGAAACCGATGTCGTCGCTTTGTATCGAAACCCCTGCCAATGCTGGTCGCTCGGCCTGTACTATATTCAATTTCCGGATCGCGCGCAGTACAACTTCATGATCAGCTTGACGGGAATCGGCGCGACGGAAAATTACGGGACGCAGATCATGAAATATCTGCTCGGGCCGCTGGTCATCGGCGAGCGCGGATTGCCATGGCCCTCGCCCTACGGAGCGCGCACGACGGCGGCTCCCAGACGAATCGAAGAGTCCGGACCTTGACAAGAAACGGGATGGTTCGAATAATCGCCGTGCGTATGGCCCAGCCATGTCGTTGAGGCACTTAAGGGGGATGCTGCTATGACCTTGCCACATGACCAGGACTTGTCCGCGCAACACATCATTCGGGTCAAGGACCAATTTTATATCTTGGCGACGTCGTCGCTGGCGGACGATCGGACCCGCGTGTTGAAGCAAGGAGAAACCTTCGCGGTATTCGATCGGCACGGCGATATCGGGCCGGTTGGATTAGGCGTTCAGGGGCTGTACCATCAAGGCACTCGATTTGTCTCCCGTCTGGAATTGAGACTGGGGAATGATCGACCCATGTTCCTCAGTTCGACCGTGACGAACGACAACGCGCTGCTGACGGTCGATCTCACCAATCAAGATGTCTATGGGGGCGGGGAAATTGTCGTGTGCCGGGGCACCATCCATCTCTCGCGATCCATGTTCCTTTGGCAGGGCCGGTGCTACGAATGTCTGCGCATTTGGAATTACGGATTGGTCGCCTTGGATCTGTCGTTCTCGCTTCAATTCGAGGCCGACTTCGCCGATATTTTTGAAGTGCGGGGTATGAAGCGACAACAGACAGGCCGGCGTCTCGATCCGATGATCGAAGACGGCGCGATCGTGCTGGCGTATGAAGGATTGGACGGGATCATCCGGCGCAGCCGCCTTGAATGTTGTCCCGCGCCCAGCGGGATTTCGGGATCATTGGCGCAATTCGAAACACGACTTGAGCCAAAAGCGGAGAGGACCGTGTATCTCACGGTGTCGTGTGACGCCGCGGAGGCGATGCCGCACCAATTGTCCTACCAGGGAGCCCTCTCCGAAGTCGGCCGGGCCGTGGACCAGCTCCGACATCAAGACAGCCATATCTATACGTCAAATGAACAGTTCAATGATTGGCTGAATCGATCTGCCTCCGACCTTCATATGATGGTGACTTACACGCCGGAGGGCCCGTATCCCTATGCCGGCGTGCCGTGGTTCAGCACACCGTTCGGGCGAGACGGCCTGATTACCGCCATGGCATCGCTCTGGATCAATCCGGACATTGCACGCGGCGTCTTGGCTTATCTCGCGGCGACCCAGGCAACGGGGATTGTGGCGGCTCAGGATGCCGAGCCGGGAAAAATTCTGCATGAGACTCGCCGTGGTGAAATGGCGGCGTTGGGCGAGATTCCCTTCGGGCGGTATTATGGCAGCGTCGATGCGCCGCCGCTCTTTGTCATGCTGGCCGGAGAATATTATCAATTGACGGGCGACCTCGGATTCATTCGCTCGATCTGGCCGAATCTCGAGATGGCGCTGCGATGGATGGAGACCTATGGCGATGCGGATCGCGACGGCTTTGTCGAGTATGCCCGGCATACGCCGCAAGGATTGGTTCAACAAGGATGGAAGGATTCCAAAGACTCGGTCTTCCATGCCGACGGCACGTTGGCGGATGGACCCATCGCGCTGTGCGAAGTTCAGGCATACGTGTACGGAGCGAGAATGGCCGCCGCCCAAATGGCGCTCTCGCTGGGGATGCGCGACCGGGCCGATGAATTGTTGCGCCTGGCAGATGACCTGCGACGGCGGTTCGAGGAGGTATTTTGGTCCGAAGATCTGTCTACCTATGTCTTGGCATTGGACGGCAAGAAGCGGCCGTGCCAAGTGCGGACCTCGAACGCGGGGCATTGCCTCCTGACGGGTATTGCCGGCGAGGAGCGAGCTCGCCGTATGGCTGACGTCTTGTTGCAGGACGAGTGCTTTTCCGGGTGGGGCGTCAGGACGCTGGCGGCCTCGGAAGTGCGCTACAACCCCATGTCGTATCATAACGGGTCCGTGTGGCCGCACGATAACGCGTTGATCGCGGCGGGATTCGCGCGCTACGGGCTCAAACAGCCGGTGTTCAAGATTTTGACCGGCTTGTTTGACGCGTCGATCTTTTTGGACCTCCACCGCTTGCCGGAATTGTTCTGCGGCTTTGTCCGGCGTCCCGGCGAAGGACCGACATTGTACCCCGTGGCATGTGCGCCACAAGCGTGGGCCGCCGCCTCGGTCTATCAACTGCTCCAAGCGTGCCTGGGGTTGTCCATTCATGGAGCGAGCGGCCGCCTGATCTTGACCCATCCGATCTTACCGGCGTTTCTCGAGGAGGTCCGGATCAGCAATCTCAGGATCGGAAAGGCGACGGTCGATCTCTTGTTTCAACGTCATCCGCAGGATGTGAGCGTCCGCGTCCTTCGCATGGATGGACACGTCATCATTGAAAAGGCCGGCGCGACATCGTCGCTCTAATGGCTGTCCTAATAAGACCCAGGGGAATTAATGAAAGGGCTAATTGCGCCATTTCTTGTGTTGTTGGTCTGGGGAATGTACACCGGCCCGTGCTACGGCCAATCCGTGATGGGGCCGGAGCGTACGAGCCACCACCTCCAGAAAGCCAAGGTCTTCCTAGCCGCGGGTGACTACCGCCGGGCGTTGGACGCCTGTCAGAAGGAAATGGAAGAGGCTCCCTCAGCGGCCAGTTATGTGTATGTCACTTATGTCTTTCACGCCATTGACGGTTATCTGGAGTATTTGGCGGCGACTGACCGATGGCTTGGTGTGGAACAATTGTATTGGAATCTCATCTGGCAAGGTCCCCAAGATTTGACTGACCCGCCGGATGTACTCGCGCGAATCGCCAAAGAGATCATTCAAGAAAGCTCGCGCAAACATTCCGACGTGACCGCCGCAATGGCGGCTCGCTTGGATGAACAGGAAGTCGCCCGACTGTGGAAGCAACAAACGGCGTGGCGAAAAGAGCGGCCCGACACATGGTGGGCGGGCGTGCCGCCCGAATGGGGATGGTAGGGAAGGGCGTCGGTTGACAGCTTTGAGAGCCATCGGTTACGATGACAAAACTTTGCGCGCAAGGAGGCGTTCGTGGGAACACAGGCGATGAAAGTGGATCAGGCCAACTGGGATGCCGAAGTGCTGCAGGCGCCCGGTCTTGTCATGGTGGATTTCTGGGCGGTGTGGTGCGGGCCTTGTCAAATGGTGGCTCCGATCGTCGATGAGCTGGCGGGAGAGTATACCGGCAAGTTGAAAGTGATGAAACTCAATACCGACGAAAATCCAGAGATTGCGGGCCGGTATCAGGTCATGAGTATTCCGACCATTGTCTTTTTCAAAAATGGTCAGCCGGCAGAAAAGCTTATCGGCGCCAGGCCGAAACGCCAGTTCAAGGAAATTATTGATACCCTTCTGACACAATCGTCCCCCACATCGTAGGAAGGCAGCGGATGTGAGAATGCCGCGATGATGACGCCGGGATGGCGGCGGATCGGGTGTCGATCTACCGTATGTCGTTGATGGGTCATCGCGTGGCATGCTCACCGAGCTTCGCATTTCCAACTTCGCCGTTATCGACCGCCTCGTTCTGAATTTCTCTTCCGGCTTTCATGTCTTCACGGGCGAAACCGGCGCCGGTAAATCCATTATCGTCGATGCGATTGCCTTGTTGATCGGCGGGCGGGCGTCCGCCGACCAGATCCGCTCCGATGCCGATGAGGCCGTGTTGGAAGCGTCCTTTGCCCTGCCGAGCGACAGCCCTCTCATAGATCGATTGCACGCGCTGGATCTCCTTCAATCCGGAGAACACGAGCTGATCATTCGCCGAATTCTGTCACGGGCCGGCCGCCATCGGGTGTACGTTAACGGGGTTCTGACACCGCTCCACATCCTGCAAGGCCTGGCCGGCACGCTCATCGATATTCATGGTCAGCACGAGCAGCAGTCCCTGCTGTCGTCACAGTCACATTTGGAAGTCCTGGACGCGTTCGGACATTTGAATGCGCTTCGGGAATCGTACGAGAAACACTATGCGCACTGGACCGACACACGACGCCAGCTGGAAGAGACGAAGCGCATCGCTGAGGAGCGAAAGGTCCGCGAAGACCTGCTTCGCTTTCAGTATCACGAACTTATCCAGGCGGAGTTGCGTCCTGGAGAGGAGGACGCGTTGACTGCCGAACATCACCGCTTAGCACATGTGCGCCGGCTCGCGGAGCTTCATCAAGAAGTGTATGAATCGCTCTATGGAAGCGACACCGCAATCTTATCCGGATTGGGAGTCGTGGCCGACCGGCTCCGGGAGTTGGAAAAGATCGATGCCCAGACGAGCGAGTGGCCGAGTATCTGTGAGGCGGCGACAGCGCATCTTCGCGAATTGGCTCTCAACATCCGCGCGTATCGCGAGCAGCTTGATGAAGATCCTGAGCGTCTCACCGGCATCGAGGACCGCCTCGACCGCCTCGGTCGCCTGCGTAAGAAATATGGCACGACCGTCGACTCGCTCATTGTCCGTACCGGAGAATTGAAGCGACAGCTCGATGAACTGAACGATGCCGAAACCAGGGTTGCGGAGATGCAGGCGGCGCTCGATCAAGCCGTTCTCCGTTTGCGTAACCTGGCCGGAACCTTGTCCGCGCGCCGGCATAGCGTGGCGCGTGACATGGAGGCGCGTGTGGAAGCCGAGTTGGCCGCGCTACAAATGGAGCACACCCGTTTTCGAATCCATGTGCAATCGGATGAAAACGGCCCGCCGGGACCGACCGGCTGGGATCATGTCGAATGCCTGTTGTCGGCAAATCCCGGCGAGCCGCTCCACCCGTTAGCGCGTATTGCGTCGGGCGGGGAGCTCTCCCGGATCATGTTGGCCATTAAAACCGTGCTTGCCGAAACCGACCGCGTGCCGGTCCTGATTTTCGACGAAGTGGATGCAGGGATCGGCGGCGCGGTGGCGGCAGTCATGGGACGGCGGCTCCGTGCCTTGTCCGGTTTTCATCAGGTCTTTTGCATCACGCACCTTCCGCAAATTGCCTCACAGGCGCGGACTCATTTTCGGGTACAGAAGACAACCATCAAAAAACGGACGGTGACCAGAGTCACCGAGCTTGGCACGGAGGATCGGCAAGAAGAGGTGGCTCGTATGCTGGGCGGACTTGCTATTACCAAAGCTGCCCGAGCTACCGCCGCTGAGATGATCAAAGAGGCGGATATGTCGCGTGACCGCCCTGCCAGCCATCTGACGCGGGAAAAGGGGGATTCCCGATAGAAAATTGCACCGGAGGCTGAGTACAATCTTCATTATTCCGAACTTGCCTTGTTCAAGAACGAGCCACTCAAGCAAGAAGTCAATGGCATCATTGTAATGGGCATGAAAACGCGAAACAAACGATTCTTGCTGGCATGCGTAATGGCATGCCTGACTTTCATGTGTGCGATTCCCCTAACCCGCGCACAGGTGGTGAATTCGCCCGAATTAAAAATGCCAGGCTCACCAAGCGGCGCGTCCGGCCTTCCGACGAACCCTTCCCCGGCTCCCTCAAAACGTCTGGGGACGGACGGAGAAAAATCTGACAGGGCCGATAAGAATTCCCTTATAGTCACCTCTGATTATTACATCGGACCTGAAGATGTTCTTGAAATTATAGTTTGGAGAAACACCGACCTGTCCAAGGTCGTGACGGTCAGACCAGACGGCCGCATCTCGCTTCCATTGCTTGGAGATATTGAAGCGACCGGCCTCACTCCCGCCGATCTCACTGCCAGCATTGTCACCCGATTGAAGCAGTTCAAAGAGACCCCCACCGTCTCGGTCATCCTTCAGCAGGTCAATAGTTACTCAGTGTATGTGTTAGGCGAGGTGGCCAAACCCAGCCGATATTCATTGAAGAGCAAAACCACCTTGATTCAGGCCCTGACCATAGCGGGAGGCTTTACCCCCATCGCGGCGCGCAATAAGATCGTTATTTTTCGGTGGGAAGGAAAAAATAACGAAGTGAAGTTGAAAGCCAGCTATGACGACATCGTGCTAAAGGACGGGAATCACCAAAACATCGTGTTAAAACCGGGGGATACCATTGTGGTTCCTGCTGAGAACATGGTCCTGATGCAATAGAGGCAATTGGAGATTCGGCAGCGGAAAAGCTTCCATACCCGGGGGAAAGAGGAGGTCTGATGACCTCTACATGGAATACACGGGACTGTCGAGTTGCTCTTCCGTCCGAATACCCCTATGATGGCTTGGCTTTCCATGGGTGGGAGGAAGATTGGTTTACCCGCATCTGGATGATGCGTCGGTCGACCGTTCCGGATAGGACAGTTCCGATGTTTTAGAATTGAAGACAGCCAAAACCGAACGTCTTCGAAACCAAGAAGGCGCGGGCTCCAGTGGCCGTGTCCGGGGCTTTCAGGAAACCGGGACAGGATGGTCGCCCACGGCGGTGTGATCAATAGGTTCCAAGATCGAGAAAACATTCGATAGAGCCGGTTCCCGGCGCAAGCGCGTGTGTCGGCCACCAGAACTGTCATGATCGCGATGGGACGGAGTGCACTATGATTAAAGTACTGATTGCGGATGATCACGCCGTTGTGCTTGAGGGGCTTAAGCAAATTCTGTCCGAGACTCCGGATATTATCGTTTCGGCTCAGGCGAGCGATGGGCAGGAAGTTCTCGAAAAGATTCGCGCGAACAATGTCGATGTGGTCGTTCTCGATATTGCCATGCCCGGACGGAGTGGACTGGATACGCTGATGCATATCAAACGTGAACGCCCGAATTTGCCGGTGCTCGTGCTTAGCATTCATCCAGAAGATCAATATGCCGTTCGGGTGCTGAAAGCCGGCGCGTATGGGTATTTGACCAAAGACAGCGCCCCGGATCAATTAATAACGGCGATTCGAAAAGTCGTCATGGGGCGGAAATATGTCAGCCCCTCGCTTGCTGAAAAACTAGCCTTTGATCTCGAATCGGATTCCGGAAAGCCCCCGCACGAAATGCTGTCCGACCGCGAATACGAAGTGCTGTGCATGATCGCGCTGGGCAAAACAGTCAAAGAAATCGCTGATAAACTTTCCCTCAGCGTGAAGACGATCAGTACTTACCGTGCCCGCATTCTGGAAAAGATGAAGATGAAGAACAATGCTGAGCTTACACACTATGTGATTCGAGAAGGTCTTATCGATTAACCAGGGTTGCCGGGGCGGCTCAACGGAAGCCTGCGTGTTTCAACTCGTTGGTCTATCTCTCTCCAATCTGTGCGCATGCCAAGACCCACGGCTCAGACTTTCTTTTCCAATACAATGAAACGACATGGCCCCTACGGACCGGGCCAACATGCCCGAAGGCAACTGGTATCTGTGCGCCAGTCCGAGTTAGTTATATGGATCTGTCGTTTAATTCTCAGGAATAAGAGCAGGTTTCGAAGAGGCCGCCAGGGTAGGGAGAGAGGCGGCGGATTCACTCGCAATACGTGCAAACGCTTGAGCCAGTGCAGGATCGAACTCGGCGCCGGCTCCTTGCCGAATGTGTTGGAGCGCGTCATGCACGGTCAACGGAGCGGATTGGGACGTGTGTTCGGCAGTCAGATGATCGAAAGCCTGTGCGATAGCGACAATCCTTGCCAAAAAGGGAATGCCATCTCCCTGTAAGCCATATGGATAACCTAACCCGTCGTACCGCTCGTGATGATACAAAATGATCTGTCCCACCTCCGGTGGAACCCGAAGAGGAAGGATGAGGCGGGATCCGATCTCCGGATGGCGCTTGAAGAGGTCGGAATCGCCGGCATCCAACTTCAGTTTCTTATCGAGAAGCCGATCATCAAGCCCAATTTGACCGATATCATGCAAAAATGACCCGATCGCAAGGGCTTTCTGTCCCTCATCCGCCAATGCGAGATGTTTCCCTAAAAGGCCGGCATAAAAACTAGTGCGACTCGAATGATTGTACAGGTCTCGATTTTTCGCTTCGAGAATTTCGGATAGAAGCGCCGTGGTATCGGAGCCTTCCGCGGTGCGTGCTTCGGTTTTCTGTTTGGATCGAGTTTTCTGGTAGAGTTCTCGTAATTGCTGCCACGCGGATGACGATTCTGACTCTCCTCCCCACAGCGCTTCGGACTGCTTAAGAAAAAACCTGAGACCGGCTAAACGTTGTTTTTTGCCCAACGTTTGATTAATAACGGCCAAGAGTTCGGTAACGTTGAACGGCTTGAGTAGGTATGCCGCAGCTCCATAACGAATCGCGTCCATGGCGGACTTCAAACTTCCATAGCCTGTAATGATGACGACTTCGACGTCATCCCGTTCACCCTTAATTTGCTGCAATAGATCCATGCCTTGCCGATCAGGCAGTTTCATGTCGAGCGTCACCAAATCAATGGTGTTCTCTTTAAGAGCACGAATCGCCGCATGACCATTGTCCACGGCTTGGAGGTTATAAAATGGCCGGAGAATGACCTTGAGGGCGTTTCGAGGCCCTAGTTCGTCTTCGACGATGAGAATGGTCGGTTTTTCGTCTTCTTTAAACATCGGCTGGCAACGTGTTACTGGCCCTTATACTTCCTAAGATATATTTTGTCAAGCAAACCGGATGGTTAGGGATTCGAATTTGGCAGGTCAGGATCGATCGAAACTCTCTGGCGAGTCGGTCGTCCCATGAACATCGTCCCGTCGAATGCCCAACATATCCATTCGGTACTTCAACATCCGCCGGCTGATGCCGAGCAACGCCGAGGCATGCGTCTGTACGTAGTCGGTTCTCTGCAACGCGTCGAGAAGAATTTTGCGCTCGAATTCCATGACGGCCTTTTCGAGGGAAATCCGTCCGGACAGGGTTTCGTCGCGCAACGAATCAGAGTGGGTGTCGGTTCGCAGCCCGCCAGGCAGATGCTCAGGGAGAATCATCTGCCCTCCAGACCACACAAGGGCTTGTTCAACCACGTTTTCCAGCTCGCGCACGTTACCAGGCCAGTTGTACTTACTCAAAATTTCTAAGGTCTCGCGGGAGAATTCGCGCGGGGATTGATGCTCTTCTTCCAGGTGTTTGCTCAGAAAATGCTTGGCCAAAAAAGGAATGTCTTCGCGCCGGTCCCGAAGGGCGGGGAGAGAGAGCGACACGACGTTAATACGATAATAGAGATCTTCTCGAAACTCTTTGCGGCGCAGCAATTCTTCCAAACTTCTGTTGGTCGCCGCCATAATTCGCACATCGACCTTAATTGGGTGGGTCCCTCCAATGCGGGTGAATTCACGTTCTTGGAGAACACGGAGCAGCTTGGCTTGGGTCGCAAGGCTGAGATCTCCGATTTCATCAAGAAAAAGACTTCCGCCATGCGCCAACTCAAACTGACCAAGTCGGCGCGCCTGGGCATCGGTAAACGACCCTTTTTCATGCCCGAATAATTCGCTTTCGATCAATGTTTCGGGCAATGCGGCGCAATTAATGGCAATAAACGGACGATCACGGCGCAAGCTATTATAGTGAAGGGCGCGCGCGACTAATTCTTTGCCGGTGCCGCTCTCGCCGGTGATCAGGACCGTGGTCCGCGTATCGGCCACTTGAACAATCTTATTGTAAATATCCCGCATCGCCCGACTTTTTCCCACGAGGTTATCGAAACCGTACTTGTTCGCGACTTGGGCTCGAAGGTACCGGACTTCGCGCTCTAGCGCCTGCTTCTCGAGCGTCTTTTCCATTGTGAGACGAAGTTCTTCGATCTCAAACGGCTTGGTCACATAATCGGCGGCACCCATCTTCATGGCATCCACGACGGTTTTCACCATTTTAGTTCCCGTCAGCATAATAATGGGAATGCGTGCATCTTCCGAATGCATGGTCTGAAGAACCGACAGGCCGTCCTCTCCCGGAAGCATCACATCGAGGAGGACAAGGTCAGGCGACTCGTGCTTGTAGAGAGCCAACCCTTCCTCCGCCTCGGCCGCGCACAGCAACTCATACATCGGCTCAAGGACCATCTTCAATGATGTCCGGACACTGGACTCGTCATCGACCAAGAGAACCCGCTTTTTCATGTTCGTGATGTTCCTTCGGTGAGGCGTGTAACAATGGGTTTGATCTCAGATTCACGTAAAAGGTCGTCCCTCTCCCGAGCGAGCTCTCAACTTCAATGAACCCATGATGCTCTTGAATAATTTGATGGACAATGGTAAGCCCTAAGCCGGTGCCCTCCCGTTCTCCGCTTTCATGCTTCGTGGTGTAAAACGGATCAAAAATATGCTCAAGGTTAGCCGCGGCAATTCCACTGCCGGTGTCGGTGACTTCGATTTGGACCCACAGATCACCTGAAAGCTTCGTCAAGCGGTGCGTTCGTACTAGTAGTTTACCCCCTTCCTTATCCATGGCTTCCATGGCGTTCAAAAAGAGGTTGAGGAGAACCTGCTTAATCTGTTGGCGGTCAAGAAGGATACGAGGCAAGTCCTGTGTAAGATCGCGTTCGATGGTGATGGACTTATTCGCAGCCTTCACTTCGATGAAATACAGGCATGAGGACACGACGTCATTGAGATCCTCGTCGTTGAATTTCGGCTCCATGTATCGGGCGTAATCAAGAATTTCCTGTATAAGCCGCTCGATCCGGTAAACGTCTTCGATGACGACTTGGCTGAATTGGCCGATGAATTCTTCATCGTTTTTCCGGCTCGGCGCGAGTTGGATAAAGGTTTTAATGGATGTGAGAGGATTCCGTATCTCATGCGCAAATCCGCCCGCGATCGTTTCCAAAGACCGAAGCCGGTCCGTTCGCTGCATCAAAAGCTGGGATCGTTTCAAGTCGGTATAGAGAATAGCGTTGTCCAACGCTACGGCGGCGTTTTGGGCAAGGGAAGTCAGTAGATTAAGATCGTCTTCCGTGTAGAGATAATTGTCATTGCGATGGCCTAAATTGATAAAACCGATGAGCCGATCTTTGTTAATCAACGGGAGGCATACCTCTGAGCCCATGACCTGGAGGATGTGGATAATTGCACGCGGTACACGCGGCGCGCTTTGATGCTCCAATTCTTCCCGGACGAGGATAGTTTGCGAGCATCTCAAATGGTACGGCAGTCCATCCTCCGCCGGAAGACGAATAGTCTTGAGCCTTTCAGAATCTTCGGTATTGGCTGAAGACAGAGTGTAAAGGGCTTTCTCATTGTCGAGAAGAAACAAGGAAATCTGTCTGATGCCCAGTGATTTCTCAAGGGTCGTAAGAATCGTTTGCGTGAGTGTCGGGAGATCAAGAATCGACACCATAGCTTTGCTGAATTGCCGTAACGTTTCATAGGCCTCGTGGCGGCCTCTGAAGAATGTTTTACCGACGATGCCTTCCACATGCTTCTGAAGAGTCGTCAGAATTCCGGCAAAGATCATATTCGTGGCGAGTAAAATCCCAGCCAATTGATAATGCATGGATCCGGTAAATACCTTGATCAGTAAAAGGATGACCACATACGAAAGAGCTCCTATCGATAAGGCCTCCGCGTAGGGCAAAACTTTGGTTTTCGTGAGAACGAAAGGGATATCCAGAAGCTGATATTTCGCAATGGCATAGGACACGCTCATAGCCCACAAGCTCACAAAGAGATACCCTAACGGGAAAAACTCGATTCCGTAGCTCTGAATAAAATCCAGCGAAGCAAAATATCCGACGGCAAATGCCCAAAAGACGTATTTCGTTCGTGTAACTTCCAATGGCGCCGTGGCGGTTTTATACCCGACGCGGAGTTTCACCATAGATAGGACACTGACCCACCCGAAGTAGATGAGGAAGACTGGATGGAGAATGGCCGCCTTCGGGTAGTATCCCCAGAAATAGGTATATTGACCGTCAATTAAATAAGTCGTGGGGACGAGAAGAAGAAAAATCGTGCTGATAAGGTAATTGGGGACGATGAGCTTGCACCGGGGATGCGACTGCAGGAAACTCACACAGAAGTGATAAAAAAAGGCCGGGATATAAACGATACCGGCATACACTACCGTTCCCCACCACCGCGCTTCTTCCGCACGAGGGGATGAATAAATCATAAAGAAACCGAATAACCACATGCTAAGACCGACGCTGATCATCCCAAAGGTGATGTTTCTGACGGTGCGACAATTTTTCATGAAAATCCACAGGCCGCACGCCAGGACTAAACTTCCTGCCAGCAGCGGTGGAATCGAATACAGAGTGGCCCGCTTACTGATCAGCACGCCCAAATAGATCGGTAATGTGATCGCCGCAAGTAATAGTCCATACGTCAACCCTTTGTGCATTACGACTGTGACATCCATCAGTCGGTGGCGAACGATGGCATAGGATAAAATGCCGGCAAAGAGGATCAAGAGCAAGTCATGAGGGAAGGGTTCGGTTCGGAGATACGCACCTAAAAAGTGAATGACCGCGCCCGTATGTGCAAACCCAAACGCAATTAATATGTACTTCAGTTGATTTCGTTTTGCGCCAAATGAGTGTGTATAGCCGAGAAAACATTTCACAAAGGCGTACCCGCTGCCCAATCCCATAAAGAGGATAAACGGCGTATAGAGCGGTCCTGGAATCACCGTGAAAAACGGTTGATTGCGGAGCAGGCCTTGAATGAAATCCGGATGGAAAGAGATCATCGCAAAAATCGATGAGAGCAGAAGTAGAACTTTCAAAATGTTTTTTTCTCTGGTCTGCTTTTCCGGCGAGAGAAGAACGAGCACGAAATAATAAAACGTCGTTGGAACAAATGCGGCAAACATATAGAGAATTCTGGCAAGAAAAACAGCGGTGTGTTCGTCTTCAGGAAGGGAGATGACGAACGGGAGGGCAGTCCAGACGCCGGCGAAACCGGCGATTAAGGTGAACGATCGGTTGAGAAGCCGGTGCTTATCCTTGAGGAAAACGAAGAACCCTAATGTGACGCAACTAATCGAGGCAAGGAGCGACGCAATCGCGTAGATATTCACTCGCCCCTCTTAAGTATCCTCGTCAGACTGACGCCTTGCAAATGCGTCGTTTTTTGCCATACGTAGTTCAATTCTCCAAATGGTCCGCCGGTTTTCCCGGTTCCCCCATGAGTCGCCAGATAAGGAGGAAAACCGACATGTCGACTGTTGATCCGTAGGAGACCGCTGTTTTGGATATGTTCAGAGAACTTGTTGGCGTAAAAACGCGACGTGGCCCATGCAGATACCCGCAACCCGTATTCATTCTGATTGGCAATATGGATCATTTTTTTGAAAATCGCCGTGTCCTTAGAACCCTTG
>DATFCE010000065.1:0-2127 GCA_035253365.1 Nitrospiraceae bacterium | reverse complement strand
GTGCGGCTCTCCGCTCACACACTCCTGCATTTCATCGCAGTGCGCGCGGAAAAACGTTTCCGATCGGTCTGGGAGCAATGCGTGCCCGACGCGCTGGGGGCCATTCTGCTCATCACGCCGGAGAGCGTCGGAAACCTCAGTCACCTGCAGACCTTTCTCAAGGCCAAGGACTCACTCGAGCCCACGCTCCCCGTTCATGCCTTTCTCCCGAATCACGCCACCGCCATCGCCTTACCGGGCCTCCACCCGTCCGACCTCTCGTTCGGTTCCATGGACGATCAAACCGTCCGGCTCACCGTCCTCGATCGCATTCTCCTCCAATGGCTCAACCAGCATCCGGCCCAGGCAAACGCCGGACGATAATGACAGCCTCTTTTTCTGAGTCCTGCATCCTGACCCAGCTGAATCATTCCATAACTCAACACTTAACATTCAAAACTCAAAATTTTTCATCTGCCACCCCTCGCTCTCGCCCCGTGCCTGCCTCACGGCACATCATCCGCGCAGCGAAACCCCAAGGTCGGTCCCCAATAGCTCATCTCATCCCAGGCGCGGGTGCTGGCGCGTAAGTCTAGCGGGCTCTGGCTCCAGTCGCCGCCTCGCAGCACGCGGAACGAGCCGCGCAGGGGTCCCTGAGGATCTTGTCGCGGGGCGACCGCATAGTAATCTTCCGCATACCAGTCCTTGACCCACTCCCAGGCGTTCCCGACGAGATCGTGCACACCGTAAGGCGAACCCGTGTCCGCCACACTTCCGACCGCCGAGGTGCCGTTGTTGCCCGCGGCCATCGCGCGTTCCTGGCTCCAGCCTTTGATGGGATCCTCATTGTTGCCCCAAGGATAGCGGCGCCCGTCGATGCCGCGTGCGGCCTTTTCCCATTGGGCTTCGGTCGGCAGCCGGTTACCCCGCCACCGGCAATAGGCATGGGCTTGTTTCCATGTCACATTGGTGGCGGGATGTTGCGAGCGGTTGGCGTCATCAAAAGCTTGACGGTCCCTGGGAGGCGGGCAGATTCCGCTGTCGACACACCGGCGGTACTGGGCATTGGTGACTTCATATTGATCGATCCAGTATGAGCTGAGGGTCGTCCGGTGCATGGGCCTGGCATCCGGATGCCCGTCGTCTTCGCCCATGAGAAATTCACCGGCGGGGATCAAAACCATGCCCGGCGGCGGCGCTACCCCTTTTTCGGTCAAGGTTTGTAATTCCTGTCGCTGCGCCGTGGCGATTTGTTCATTCACCTGCACCCGCGCCGTCTCATCTTGCCCGTTTGGGACCGGCTCGCGGGCCGGCACGGGCGCTTTGGGCGACGGCGCGCGGCGCGCCTCGGCGCGGGAAGAATTGGGACCTGATTCGGGCGAGCCGGCCGGGGTCGCAGTGGATTCCGCCAAACGCAAGGTCTCGATCCGAACGGTGGTCCGCGAGAGGTTCCGAACGATCGCATCAGGCGCGGCCTTGCTTGTTCGACTCTTGGACTTGGTGTCCCGTTTGCTTTTGCCGATCGCCGCAAAATCGAAATCGGGAATATTCGCCAAAAGCGGTAGGGCATAGCTCACCGGCACCGCGAAGGCCATGCCTTCGGGGACGATGCCGGAGGGATGGCTGAACTTGGTCGTGATGAGAGCCACCACCTCGCCATGACGATTGAACACCGGTCCGCCGCTATTGCCCGGGTTGATCGCCGCATCAACTTGGAAAACGCGTTTCACCCCTTTCGTGCGCACGGCGGAAATTCGCCCATGCGAGATCGTCACCTCCCGAAGCCCGAAGGGAAATCCGGCGACGATCACTTCCTGATCCAAGGTCACGGCGCCTGCATAGCCGATCGGCGCATCCGATAACCCAATCGTCTCCATCTTCAGCAACGCCACATCGTGATCCGGGTCCGAGCCGACGATCACCGCAGGCGCGCGAAATTCCCCCGGCGTCACCACGATAATGCGGCGCGCATTCGCCACGACATGGTGCGCCGTCAACACATAGCCGTCTCCATGGACAATGACGCCGGTCCCCGATGGCCGTTCCGCGGGACCGGTGGACGTCTCAACGGCTCCGGACGGCCCGGCGCCCAAACAGACCGCGATGACCCACGACAGCAACAGTTTGATCATTTGCGAAGAGGAATCA
>DATFCE010000064.1:0-2255 GCA_035253365.1 Nitrospiraceae bacterium | reverse complement strand
CGGGTCAGCGTCACGGTGTTGGAACACGCGGTTCGCGTAACGACATCGCAGCATGGGACAGCCGAGGTGTCGGAAGGCGGGCATCTGTCGTATGGAATGGACGGCAGGCTCGGCGTGGTCGAACAGGTCGATCTTGGTCGGGCATTGGCCTGGCGCCGGCATCGCGTCGTCTTCGAAAACCAACCGATCGCCGCGGCGGCCGCGGAGCTCAACCGGTACCGGCCCGGCTGGATTCTCCTGCGCGATCCCGCTCTCTCCACCCTCACCATCACGGGCGTGTTTGATACTCGAGACCCCGATCGCGCCTTACAGGCCATCCAAGAAAGCTTGCCGGTTCGGCTCGTGCGCGTGACCGATCGGCTGGTCCTTTTGTATCGCGGGCGCGATACAAGGCAAAATTAAAAGTCAAAAGGCCAAAATCCCCTCAACGCTCAACCAAGACCACTCTTCAAAAATTTCTTTCTTCAACTAGACCTCCTGATTTTCCGATCCGTCGTAGCAGGTGAGACGGTCGTTCATCGTTGAACGTTGAGTGAACGAACGAGGCTTCCACATCACCGGAGACGATCGCATGACGTATCACAGCCGCTTCCTTCTGGTCAGTTTTCTGCTCACCTTCCTTCTCGGCATTGGTTACGCCTTGAACATCTCAGCCCAAGAGCCAACCACCTTCAACATCCCGCCGCAACCGCTCTCATCGGCGCTGTTGCAATTTTCCGATGCCACGAATCTCGAGTTGCTCTTCGACGCCGAGATGGCGCGGGGGCTAAGGTCGCCGGGTGTGGCCGGTGCCTATTCGCCGGAAGAAGCCTTACGGATTCTGTTGACCGACTCCGGAGTCACCTACCGTTTCACGAGTGCCGGAACTATCGCGCTGGAGCGAGCCGGGCCGGCCTCGGTCCCCGCGACCCGCACTCAGCAACCTGCTCTCTCTGAACCGGCAGCCGCATCCGATTCCCGGCCGGCCAACCCGGTCAAGCTGCCGGAAATTATCGTGAAGGAGATACGCGAACGGGAAGATGCCAAGACGTACGTGGCCGAAGAGGCGACGACCGCGACCCGCACCGACACGCCGATTCGCGACATCCCGCAATCGATCCAGGTGATTACACGAAAGGTGATCGAGGAGCAGCGGGCGCTTCGACTGGATGACGTTCTTCAGAATGTCAGCGGTGTGGTGACCCAGGCCCAAAGCGCCGATGTCAATGATGCCTTCTTGATTCGAGGATTTCCGGCAACCAATAACAATTTCTTTCGCGACGGCCTGTTCGATCCTGTTGCCGCACAGGTGGCCTCCGATCCCTATAACATCCAGCGCTTGGAGGTGCTGAAGGGTCCCGCGGCGGTGCTCTACGGATTGGGTGATCCCGGCGGCATCATCAACCTCATCACCCGAAAGCCCTTACCGAATGCGGCCTACTCCGGCCTTGTCACCCTCGGCAATTACAATCTCCACCGGTCGGTACTCGACGCGACTGGTCTGCTGAATGCCGGCAAACGCTGCTCTATCGGCTGTCGGTCGTCGGCCAAAAAGCGACAGCTTCATGGATTTTGCCAACAGAGATGTGATGGGGATTCGGCCGTCCGTCACCTGGTTGATGGGGTCTCGCACCACGCTGACTGTGGATGGCGAATATTTTCGACGTTGGACCCAGCGGATCCCCGGACTCCCGCAGAAGGGACGGTGCTGCCCAATATCAACGGAGAAATCCCCCGAAATCGTTTTTCAGGATTCGGCGATTTCGGCTTCAACAATCGCACGCTCTATCGCATCGGCTATGACCTGACCCATCAATTCAACAATAATTGGTCTCTTCGTAATATGTACCGGTTTACGATTCAAAAGATTGATCAGATTTAATGGCGGTATCCTCGCCCTGCTTCCTGACCAGCGGACAGTCACACGCTTCTGGGGCGAGGCTGATAGCATCAGTCGCTCACATCTCCACAACATGGTGACGAATCTGACGGGGCATTTCACAATTTTGAATATGGACCATACCCTGCAGGCGCGCGTAAGCCGGGATGGCTCGGCGACCGTGCAGACCATAGACGCCGGTCACGCTACCGCATGGCTGCGGGGTCGTTTGGTGGTGGAGCGGACCTCTCTCTCCGAGGTTATCCATGAAATTCAGCGCTACCATCATGGCTACATTCTGATTACGAGCCCCGCTCTTCAACATATTCAGGTCACCGGTATCTACGATCTTTCGAACACCACCGAGACGCTGGCTATTCTCGCCAAGACGACCCCG
>DATFCE010000063.1:0-6558 GCA_035253365.1 Nitrospiraceae bacterium | reverse complement strand
AAGCTTCTGGCGAGCGATGAAGAAGATTTGAAGACTCTCGAAAAGCAACTCAAGGACCAGGAAAGCTCGCTCAGCGAGACGCAAAAGCGAGACAAGCAAGGACAATTCCGAACCAAACTTCAGGACTATCAGCGGCGCGCGCAGGAATTCAACCAGGAGTTGGCGGGAAAGCAAAAAGAACTGGTCGACGAGTACATGAAGAAAATCAGTGCCGCCACGCGCACCGTAGCTGAAAAAGCGGGCTTTACGCTCGTCGTCGACAAAGGCAGTGAAAATACGATCAAGATTGTCCTTTACTATCGGGACGCACTCGACCTTACCGACCAGGTCATCAAAGAATTCGACCGGCAGAATAAATAAGACCGCCGCCCGCGTAAAACTATTTCCATCCCGCGCGCAACGCGCGGACTTCTGCCGCCGCCCGCAGACCGCTTTCCACCGCGCCATTCATGTAGCCTTGCCATTGCATGCTTGTGTGCTCGCCGGCAAACAGGACACGCCCGTAGGGGCGGGAAAGCCAAGGCCTCAGCGCCGGGTCATACATGGGGTCGAAGTAGGCATACCCGCCGCCGGCCCAGGGATCATGCTCCCATGAGAGGTGCCGGGACGCAATCAACGGCACGCCTCTCGCCCCTAGCCAGTCCAGGGAGCGGGCCAGTCCTTCCGCCCCGTGCTTGGCGATGAGCATCTGAGTTTCTGTGCTGGCCGCCCCCCCGGCAAGCAATGAGAGAATGCCTGCTCTTCCTCGCTGTTCCTCATTGCCGTCCCAGATGGCGCCGAGCGGAAGCGCGGTGCCGAACGCTTTCGGACATCCACGCCTCTTCCAAAACCGATGGTTGAATTGCAGGAGCGTGCGGGTTGCCGGCCCATATTTCAACCGCGCAATGGCTTCGTGCTGTAACGGCGGCAGCGCAGGTGAGAAATGGACAGCTCGCAATGTGGACGCCGGCACGGCAAAAATCACATACTCGGCAGTGAGCCGGCGTTCCGTCCCATCCTCCGTCCGAGTGATAACCTGCACCGCCTGGGACGTCTGCGATACCGCGATGGCCGCGGTCCGTCGCTGCACCCCATCGCCCAATAGGGAGGAAAGGCCTGTGGCGAGTCGGTCATTTCCGCCTCTCACCCGGTACATCTTGCTCCGTCCGGGCACTTCGGATGCCAATTGGTCGACCAATGCCAGTAAGGAAAGATTCGCCGGATCGGCGAGGAAAAATCCGCGGAGTCCCAACACGAGCCGGCGCGTCTGCTCGTCGGCCCGTGCCTCCTCAAGCCAATCCGCGACGGACCGTGCACCGATAGTCCGTGCAATCACGCTGTCCCACTGTTGTCCCGCAAGACGATAGTCCCTCACCCACGGTTGCAGTTCCGCGCTAAGCATATCCCACGCGCCGGCGCCGCGGCCTTTCTGAATCACTGGCCGGCCACGCGGGCCACGGCCGACAAACGAAAATCCTCCACGGAGAATGGGTGTCAATTCAAGCCCCAGCCGAGCCGCAAGCGACCGGACTTCTTTCTGCTCTTCTTCAATCAGGTCCGCCCCGGCTTCGGCGTGCTGTCCGGCGGCGAAGCCGTCCCGCAACGTCCACACGCGTCCCCCGATCCGATCCCGCGCCTCCAGCACCCTCACCGTAGCGCCACGATCGTGAAGATCGACCGCGGCCGAGAGCCCGGCCAAGCCGGCGCCCACCACAATGATGGATTGGCCGCGCAGTGATCTGTTCTCTATCATGGTGCGGAGTGTATTCCCTGCCTGTCCGATTCACTATAGGACAAGACGAAACAGGACGACCGTCCTACGATCACCCTGGTCTTCCCTCGTCTTGATAATCACCGTACGTTCCCGCATAGTAAAATTTATGACGATGAAGCTTCCCTAGAGTATTGTAAGGTTGAGATGTCAGCACAGTACAGTCACGGTCCTTCACCTCAGGCCCCATCCGCCGATACACAGATTAATCTGGATGATCCTCGACTGTACATTAATCGCGAGGTCAGTTGGATTCAGTTCAATGAGCGGGTGTTGGAAGAGGCGCTGGATCGACGGCATGCGCTGTTAGAACGAGTCAAGTTTCTGGCGATTTCGGCCAGTAACCTTGATGAATTCTTCATGATTCGCGTCTCGGCCCTCCGGCGACAGCTCATCAACGGGGTCTTGGAAACCCCGCCCGATGGGATGACCTCATCGGAACAGGTCGCGGCGATTCGCCAGGAAGTCATCGCGCAACTGGCCCGCCAGTCGGCGTGCTGGCATCAAGACCTGAAGCCGGCGTTGCAGGCGGTGGGGATCCAGATCCTCTGCTATCGGGACTTGAAACCGAAACAGCGAACCTTGGTCGATCGCTACTTTGCCCGCGATATCTTTCCCGCGCTCACGCCATTGGCGTTTGATCCCGCGCATCCTTTTCCCCATATTTCTAATCTGAGTTTAAACCTGGCGGTGGTCGTCAACGATCCTCAACTCGGCGAGCGGTTTGCCCGCGTGAAGGTGGCGGACGTCTTTCCGCGTTTGATCCGGGTTCCCGACGAAGATAAGGTGGAAGAGCACGAGCAGCTTGGGCTGGTGGAGGTGCTGGCCAACAACTTCGTCTGGCTGGAGGATGTCCTGACCGCCAACATGCCGATGATGTTCCCGGGCTTGGAGGTCGTCGATGCCTACCCGTTCCGCGTCACCCGCGATGCCGACCTGGAGATCAAAGAAGATGAGGCGTCCGATCTGTTAACGACAGTAGAGGAACAAGTCGACCGGCGCCATTTTGGTCGCGCGGTTCGATTGGAAGTGGATCTCGACATGCCGGATCGCATCCGAGAGGTGCTGATCAGAAACTTAGAACTCGCCCCATATCAGGTTTACACGGTCGACGGTCCGCTCGGTCTGGCCCATGTCATGGAACTGAGTCGCATCGACCGTCCCGACCTCAAAGACGCGCCGTTTCTCCCTGCTGTCCCAGGCGCGCTTTCGAAAACGAAAGCAAATATCTTTTCTGCCATCCGCGAGCAGGACATCTTGCTCTATCATCCCTACGACAGCTTTATGCCCGTCGTCGATTTCATTCGGGAGGCGGCGCGCGATCCGAGCGTGCTGGCCATCAAGCAAACACTCTATCGCATCGGCGCGCACTCTCCGTTGGTCGAGGCGCTGACGGAAGCTCGGGACAACGGCAAGCAGGTCGCAGTCCTGCTTGAGCTCAAAGCGCGATTCGATGAGGAGAACAATATTACGTGGGCGCGGGCGCTCGAAGATGAGGGGGTGCATGTCGTCTACGGCGTGCTTGGCCTCAAGACCCACGCCAAGATGTGTTTGGTGGTCCGCCGGGAACAAGAGGGCATCCGCCGCTACGTCCATCTGGGAACCGGCAATTACAATCCCCTCACCGCCCGCATCTATACCGATCTCAGCTACCTCACGTGCCATCCTCAGATCGGCGCCGACGTGTCGGATCTGTTCAACGCGTTGACCGGCTACTCGCGAAAAGCGGCGTACGAGAAATTGTTGGTGGCCCCTCAGACCATGCGCCAAGAAATCATCACCCGCATCGAGCGGGAAGCGGAGCGGCAGCGCCGGCACGGCGACGGATATCTGGCGTTTAAGATGAACGCGCTGGTGGATCGGCAGTGCATTCGCGCGCTGTATCAAGCCTCGCAGGCCGGGGTGAGAATCGACCTTCAAATACGGGGCATGTGCTGCCTGCGACCCGGCGTGCCGGGCGTGAGCGACACCATCACGGTGACGTCTATCGTGGGACGTTTCTTAGAGCACACGCGGATCTATTATTTTCGAAACGGCGGGCAAGAAGAAGTCTTTCTGGGAAGCGCCGACCTCATGCCCCGGAACCTGGACAGCCGTGTCGAAATCTTGTTTCCGGTGGATGATCCTCGCCTGCGGCACTCGATTAGCGACATGCTTCGCATTCATTTGCGCGATACCGTGCAGGCCCGCCGATTACTGGCGGACGGTCGATATGCGCGCGTCACGGCTCAACCAGGGGAGGATTCATTGAACTCGCAGGAGTGGATGCTGGCTCACTGGAACAACCATTCTCGGCCGGACAAGGACTCCATCTTTATGCGATGACCGACAGGTGCTATTCAGCGTTCAGCAATCGCATGCTTCTCTCTGATATCGCCCACGTCTCCAAACGCGTGACCGGCACCCAGAGCCGCCTTGAAAAGATCGGCCATCTGAGCGCGTGCCTTCGGCGGCTTGCGCCCGAGGAGATCGAAATCGGAGTCAACTATCTTGCAGGACGACTGCGTCAAGGCAATGCTGGAATCGGACCGGCCTTGCTGAACGCGGCTTCGCCCGCGGGGGCGGCTGCCGATCCCCTGCTCACGCTCGCGCAGGTGGATGAGACGTTCGCGCGGATCACTCGCACGTCAGGCACAGGCTCGTCCGCGGAACGTCGCCGTCTCTTGCAGGAATTGATGGAGCGCGCCACGCCTGACGAGCAACACTTCCTCGCGCGGCTCGCGCTCGGTGAATTGCGCCAGGGCGCGCTCGAAGGCATCATGGTAGAGGCTATCGCTCGGGCGGGGGACGTTCCTGCCTCGGATGTCCGGCGAGCCGTGATGCTCACCGGCGATCTGGCGGTCGTGGCGCGAGCCGCCATGACGGAAGGCCTGCATGGATTGAAGCGGTTTGCGCTGACTCTTTTGCAACCGGTGCATCCCATGTTGGCTCAGCCCGCGGATGACGTCGCCGATGCTCTGGGCCAACTCGACGGCGCCGCCGTCGAGTACAAGATGGACGGCGCGCGAATTCAAGTCCACAAGTCCGGACAGGATGTGCGCGTCTTTACCCGCACGCTGAACGACGTCACCGAGTCCGTCCCCGAGATCGTCGAGGCCGCCCGCCATCTCCCCGCTCGCCAGATCGTCCTCGATGGCGAGGCGCTCGCGTTCCGGCCTAACGGGATCCCCTATCCGTTCCAAGTCACGATGCGCCGATTCGGCCGCAAGCTCGACATCGAACAGGTGCGCCAGACTCTCCCGTTGAGTCCATTCTTTTTCGACTGCCTGCATCTGGACGGCGACGATCTCATCGATCGAAAGGGCGAAGAACGATTCATGGCGCTGGAAAGAACAGTCCCGGCCGGCCTCCTCACCCCGCGTCTCGTCACGCATGAACTGTCGGAGGCAGAGGCCTTTCTTCAGGAATCGTTGAGCCGAGGACACGAAGGGGTCATGGTGAAAGCGCTGGCGGCCGCCTATGAAGCCGGCCGGCGAGGGAGCGCCTGGCTGAAAATCAAACGCGCCCACACGCTTGACCTCGTGGTGCTCGCGGCAGAATGGGGAAACGGCCGCCGCCAGGGCTGGCTCAGCAATCTGCATTTGGGGGCCCGCGATCCGGTAAACGGCGGGTTTGTCATGCTCGGGAAAACGTTCAAAGGCATGACGGATGAGATGCTCCAATGGCAGACGCACAAATTCAAAGAGCTCCAGATCAGCACGGACGGCTATACGGTGTACGTTCGGCCGGAGTTGGTCGTGGAAATCGCCTTTAACGATATTCAAGCCAGCCCGCATTACCCCGGCGGGTTCGCGCTCCGCTTCGCCCGTGTCAAACGCTATCGGCCCGACAAGACGCCGGAATTGGCCGACACCATTGAAGCAGTGCGAGGAATCTATGCGAGGCAGACGGAAGGAATTTCGTGATTTGGTGATCTGGTGACTTGGTGATTGTCTAAATCCTCAAAATCACCAAATCTCCAGATCGCTAAATCAAAACTTTATGCGGACTGGTGTCGCTCATCTTCCCTTGCATACCGGCAAAGCGCCCCGCTGGCTCTTTACCTTAATGGTGCGACTTGCCCGCGAGGTGCTCGGTCATGTCGTCGGCGAATACGGGCCGGAAGAGGTGCTACGCCGGCTGTCCGATCCTTTCTGGTTTCAGGCTTTCGGATGCTTACTAGGCTTCGATTGGCATTCCAGCGGCGTGACCACAACGACCTGCGGCGCGATCAAAGAAGCGGTGCAGGGACATGAGGGCGATTTCGGCTTTGTAATCGCCGGCGGCAAGGGTGCCGCGTCACGACGCACGCCTCAGGAAATCACCACTGCATCCGAAATATGGGGAAAAGATCCTGACCGCCTCGTGTACACCAGCCGCATGGTGGCCAAAGTGGATAGCGCGGCCGTCCAAGACGGCTATCAGCTCTATCACCACGTCTTTCTCTTTACGCAGTCCGGATTGTGGTCGGTGATCCAGCAAGGCATGTCCGACGAGACGCGTACCGCGCGGCGGTATCACTGGCTGAGCGAGCAGGTCACCAATTTTGTGATCGAACCGCATGCCGCCGTCTGCTGCGATGTGCAAGGTTCTACGCTGAATCTGGTCGCGACGGAAAGCCGGCCGACACAAGCCGCCATGGTGGAGCTGGCCGGCACGTCGGATCGTGAGACGCCGGCCCTCTTCGATCGTCTGCCGACGTTGACGCTTCCCGATCGGCATGATCTCAGAACGGAGGATCTCGATACGCGCTACGTCAAAAAGATTCTTCTCAAAACGTACGAAGAGAAGCCGCAAGACTTCGAACAACTCCTCGGCGTTCCAGGAGT
>DATFCE010000062.1:0-4725 GCA_035253365.1 Nitrospiraceae bacterium | reverse complement strand
TGTCACCGGCAGCAGGCTCGGTCGAGCAGATTACCTGCTTAATGCTAAAAACCCACACGCCTCTTCGCTGCGGCCGTGATGGATTGTCGGGTTTGCCAGAATTCTTTCCAGGGGTCTGCCTTTGTCTTCAGTCTTCGGACTACCGTTGCGATGGAAAATTTTCGGACATCCGGTTTGTTCAATTCCTTCCAGTCGATCGGCACGGAGACCGTCGCCCCCGGATGAGCGCGGGTGGAATACGCCGCCACTGCGGTGGCTCCCCGGCTATTGCGAAGATAATCGATGAAGATCTTGCCCGTTCGGCCCGCTTTCGACATCTTGCTGGTGTACCGGTCGGGCGCTTCCCGGCTCAGTTGTTCGGCTACAGCCTGTGAAAACCCTTTGACGTCTTCCCAAGTTGGCTTGCCCGAGAGAGGCACGACGACATGTAAGCCTTTCCCGCCTGTTGTTTTCACCCAGCTGGCCAGTCCAGTCTGCGCCAATCTGTCTTTGAGGAGCAAGGCGGCTTCCACGACCCGCGACCAGGGAAGGCCTTCATCGGGATCCAGGTCAAACACCATACGGTCCGGCTTCTCGATTCGGTCGGCGCGTGCCCCCCACACGTGCAATTCCAACGCGCCCATTTGAACCAAAGCAATGAGCCCGGACGCATCATCGACCATAAGATATCGGGCCACCTTGCCGCTCTCTTCGCGGACTGCTGCTGCTTTCACCGCATCCGGCACCATCTCGTTCGCATGCTTTTGATAGAAACATTCTTTGCCTTGACCCTCCGGGCAACGCACCACCATCAGTGGGCGTCCGGCGATGTGGGGCAGTATCCAGTCCGCAATTTTTTCATAGTACATCGCCAGATCACGTTTGGTCAGGCCTTGTTCTGGATAAAGAATACGGGTTGGGTGGGTCAATGTAATGCCCGCGATCTCAGCCTTTTCATCCTTTACTGGCGTCTTGGGTTGAGTGGGGACCTGCGTCCGGCCTGGCGACTTCACAGTTGCTCGGTGGGTAAGAGGGTTGGGACGCTCACGGTGCACCTCCTGCGGTCGCTTATCCTCGCGAATGCCTTGAAACGATGGATGGCGAAGGACTCCATCGGCCGTCCATTCACTGAACGCGATCTCGACGACCAGCTCGGGCCGAACCCAGGTCACATCACGCGTCGAACCAGGGACTTTTTCTTGATATGGCGACCGCTCCTGCCGTAGCCGATCGAGGCGCGCGCGAAGTTGGGCCAACAGACGGTCGTTGAACCCGGTCCCCACACGGCCGGTGTATTGGAAGTGGCCGTCTGTATAGACACCGAGGAGAAGCGCGCCTAGTCCCACCCGAGAACCGGACGGCTCGGTAAATCCGCCGACGATGAACTCCTGTCGTTGCACGCATTTGACCTTGAGCCAATCACCGCCACGCCCCGGCCGGGACGGCGCATGTCGCCGCTTTGAAATCATGCCTTCAAGCCCCAAGCGGCACGCCTCTTTATAGAAAGCTGCGCCGCCGCCCACGACATGGTCACTGTACCGAACTATGGCGGCCTGATCGTGCGCCCGATCGAGCACCTGCTTCAGCGTGTGCTTGCGGACTTCGAGAGGCGCCGGCGAGACATCATAGCCATCGAGGTAGAGCAGATCGAAGACGTAATAGACGAGGCGGTCAGTGTCTCCTTCGCTCAAGGCTTGTTGTAATAGATGGAACGAGCTTCGGCCGTCGGGCTGCAGGGCGACGATTTCACCGTCCAAGACGGCGGTTTTGACCGGAAGACCGGCGGACGCCGCCGCGATCGCCGTGAATCGAGCCGTCCAGTCCTGCCCGGTGCGCGTAAACAAGCCGGCGGTTCCATTGTCGATCCGACATTGCATGCGGAACCCGTCAAGCTTGATCTCATGCAACCACTCGTCGCCCATCGGTGGTTCATTGGTCAACGTGGCCAATTGAAACGGCATGATGTCGGGAAGTTGAGCCTGTTTCACTCCCTCGATGTCGGCTACGCCCTTGTTATCAATGGAACCGCCATGACGGTTGCTGTGCCAGACGCGATCCTGCGCCTTGGCGATATCTTCAATGCGCCGCCGGCTCGCCACACTTTCGGGTCGCTCTTTTAAAATGTCCCGTTTCGACTGTGGTGCGGCGGTTTCATCTTGCTCTTTGATCAACAACCAGTTCGGCTTCTGACCGTCCCCCTCTTGACGCCGTAAGCGCACGAGCGTCCACCCGCCTCGCAGCTTCTTTCCGTCCAACTTAAACTTCAGTTTGCCTTGGCGGAGTCCCTTTTCAGGATCGCCTTCTGGGACCCACCGGCCCTGATCCCAAAGCAGGACAGTGCCGCCGCCGTATTCACCTTCCGGAATGATCCCTTCAAACTCCCCATATTCGATCGGGTGATCCTCGACCTGCACGGCAAGACGTTTTTCTTGAGGATCGAGACTGGGGCCTTTGGGGACCGCCCAGCTTTTCAGTACCCCGCCCTCTTCCAATCGCAGATCGTAATGCAAGCGACTCGCAGCATGTTTCTGGATCACGTAGAGCCGCTTTTCACCGGGAGAGGTCGTTCGGCCCCCTGCCGGTTCCGGGGTCCGGCCAAAGTCTCGTTTTTGATGGTAGGTTTTTAGACTCACGATGTCACTCTAGCAGACGGCGGACTGATTCGTTGACGGTGGCATTCCTACACATGGCATAAAATCGTATACTAGGGCATGGCGCTGAATGAATCCAATCAAACACCCGACGGACTGCGGTACATACCGGATATGCTATCAGTGGCAGAAGAGCGCGATCTTATCGATCAGGTGCAAGCGTTGCAGTTCTCCGAAGTCCGGATGCACGGGGTCGTCGCCAAGCGTCGCGTGGCGCATTTCGGATGGGTCTACGGTTATGAAACCTGGCGAATCACCCCGGGTCCGCCGATTCCCGACTTTTTAGTGTCCTTACGAGGCCGGATAGCAGAACTTGTCCAGACGGACCCCTATGAATTCGCGGAGGCGCTCGTCACCGAGTACCCGCCCGGCGCAGGCATCGGCTGGCACCGCGATGCGCCCATGTTCGGCCCGCTTGTCATCGGCGTCTCCCTGCTCGGCTCTTGTCGATTCCGATTCCAACGAGGGACAGGACCGGAGCGGAAGACAATGTCCCTCACGCTGGAGCCTCGGTCAGCCTATGTGCTGAGCGGCCTTGCGCGTTTTCAATGGCAACACAGCATTCCTGCCACCCCCTCGCTTCGCTATTCCATTACTTTCCGGACAATTGCCGCGGGGCGGAAGAAGACCGCGGCCGGTACGCCCGATAGTCATCATGGACGGAATCGGAAGACAGCAGATGGTGAAGCGCTTCAGCCGCAATCCGATGCCCGTTCGGCGACCAGTGCATATCGTCCGGCAGAAAGATAGGCGTGTCCCGCTCGGCATGTGCTTTGAAAGCCGGGGTAAGATCCAGATAGGCAATGTCGCCCGAAATCTCAGCGATCATCCGCCCTAACCGCTCAGGAAGATCATTGACGATCCAACCTTTGACGGCCTCCGACCTGTCCACGAAATTCGCGAGCCCTTCATAGACCCGATATTCGATGGGGGCAAAGACCACCACTAAACGAATGTTCTTCTCCCGGCACAACCGATAGGCTTCACCAAGGATTCCCTGAGCCTTTCGCAAGGCCTCAAGCTGCTGGGGAGACAGAGGGAACCCGGCATCCATAAAATAGATCCGCTTACGCGCGCCGTCCGCTTCCAGCACGGTCCCATAGTGTTGTGCGAGCTCTGACCGAGGCGTGCACTGCCGCCTCTCCACAACGCGAATAATGCCCCACAGAGCATTTCGCGTGAATGAGCGCTCCCAATGCGTATGAACGAATTGCTCGGCATTGGGAACCGTCGCATCGTAGGCCTGCACGTCTTCCAAATCATTGCCTTCGTAAAACATCCAGACAATCGTATTCGGATGAAGCGGAAGGGCATATCGTTTCAGCGCCACCAATTCTTGACGCGGCCCATAGCCGGACAAGCCAAGGTTTACCACCGTGCTCTTCTGGAAAACTCCCAACAGGCTTGTCATAAGGACGGGGGTTGGGAGCATGGGTGACTCGACGAAGGAATCGCCGATCACCGCAATGTCGGCGGCCGCCTGGTCCGTATCATTTCGAAATCCATGCGCATCGTATCGAAGATCAAATTCCTCTGGAGGATGAGGCGGGAGACAGAGAAATTCGCCGATGTCGCCCCTGGTGAATCGCCCGCGAAGCCGATGGTGTGGTTCGGGAACCCACAGCAATTCGGGGTCGGTCACGTATCCCGGGCGATTCCACCAGAATGGAAACCCGGGCGTCGAGAAGACCTGCCGGTAATCCACCAGCCGCAACCAGGCCGGCGCTTCGAGGAATCCTAATAGAGCGATCAGCGTGAGGGTCGTCACGATGAATCGCTTTCCGATTTCCCTCGGTGGCGTCCGGGACAGAAACAGAGACAATATCCAAGGCGCCAGATAGAGGGTAAGCATGACAGCGGCGAGGCGACGGATATCCAAGGCCCACGCGTTCATGGAGAGCGGAATGAAATCCGGTTAAGAGGCGGATAAGACTCATTCAGAATGTAAGCTTACCTCGCTGAGCGTCGCGTTTGGGCAGGGGCTCGCTGTTGACTTCCACCACTGTGGGCGGTGAGTGCTCGTTGCGTTGTAATTCCCACCGGCTCGAGACGATGACTTGCGAGCCGTCACGGCGCTTGTGCACAAGTTTGCCTT
>DATFCE010000061.1:0-11870 GCA_035253365.1 Nitrospiraceae bacterium | reverse complement strand
TCCCGCCTCAACACGTCCCCCGTCTTTAACTTTGATGCGGGCCCCGTATACTACGGGATACTTCTCGCGCTCGCGACCGTTCTCATCGTAGATCGCGATCTTCGCGTTCCGGTTCATGACGACCCACTCGCCCTCTTTATTCTTCACAGCGATCGTGCTGTTATGCACATCGGCGTTCTTCTTCGCATCAAAGCTCATGAACTTCAGCACACCGGCATGCTTGGCTTCCAGCACGGTCTGCTCGACCACTTTGCTCGCGGTTCCTCCGATGTGGAAGGTTCTCATGGTGAGCTGCGTGCCCGGCTCACCGATGGACTGCGCGGCAATGACTCCGACCGGCTCGCCCTTTTCCACCAATCGGCCTCTCGAAAGGTCTCGTCCATAACATTTCATGCATACACCGCGTCGGGATTGGCACGTGAGTACCGATCGGATTTTGACGCGATCGACACCGGCCTCCACCACGCTCTTAGCCCGTTCTTCGTCGATTTCTTCGTTGACTTTGACGATGATTTCACCGGTGAGCGGGTCGCGAATGTCTTCAGCCGCCAATCGACCGAGAATCCGGTCTTCCAACGGTTGAATAATTTCTCCGCCTTCGATCAAGGCCGTCACGAGGATGCCATCGGCGGTTTCGCAGTCGATTTCCGTCACAATGACATCCTGCGAAATGTCCACGAGCCGGCGGGTCAAATAGCCTGAGTTGGCCGTCTTCAACGCCGTGTCGGCAAGACCCTTTCTGGCCCCGTGCGTCGAAATGAAGTACTGGAGCACCGTCAGTCCCTCGCGGAAATTGGCGGTGATCGGTGTCTCGATGATCTCACCGGACGGTTTGGCCATCAACCCTCGCATGCCGCCCAACTGCCGAATCTGCTGCGAGCTGCCGCGAGCGCCCGAATCCGCCATCATGAAGATCGGATTGAACGCTTCTTGCGCCCGCGTGTCGCCGCCGATGCCCAACTCTTTCATCATTTCATTGGCGACCTGCTCCGTGACATGCGCCCAAATGTCGATGACCTTGTTGTACCGCTCGCCGTTGGTGATCAATCCCTCGCCATACTGTTTTTCGATTTCATTGACCTCCCGCTGTGCGCGGGTAATCAGCTCTTCTTTTTTGGTCGGAATGTGCATGTTGTCGATACAGATCGAGGCGCCGGCCTTCGTCGCATAGGTAAAGCCGATGTCTTTGATCTTATCCAGCAGCACGGCGGTTTCGCGATGACCCGCCTGGCGATATACCGTATCGATCAGTTTCGTCATTTCTTTCTTCGTCATCAACTGATTGGCATGCGAGAACGGAATCGACGGCGGCAAGATTTCTCCCAAGATGACTCTTCCCACCGTTGTGGAAACCAGCGAGCCGCCGACGCGCACTTTGATCTTGGCGTGCTCCTCCACTTCATACGCGTCATACGCGATCCGGACTTCCTCAGGAGAAGAAAAGATCTTCCCTTCCCCTTTGGCGCCGGGACGTTCCTTCGTCAGCCAGTAGCATCCCAGCACCATGTCCTGGGACGGCACGGCAATCGGTTTGCCGTTGGCAGGGGACAGGATGTTGTTGATCGACATCATGAGCACGCGGGCTTCGATCTGCGCCTCGACGGACAGCGGCACGTGGACCGCCATCTGGTCGCCGTCGAAATCGGCGTTGAACGCCGCGCACACCAACGGATGCAAGCGAATGGCCTTGCCTTCCACGAGCACGGGATCGAAGGCTTGAATACCCAGGCGGTGCAGGGTGGGAGCGCGGTTGAGCAGCACCGGATGCTCGCGAATGACCTCATCCAGCACATCCCAAACTTCAGGACGTTCCTTTTCGACCAAACGCTTCGCGCTCTTGATCGTGGTGGCCGCGCCGCGGGCTTCGAGCTTGTGGAAGATGAACGGCTTGAACAGCTCCAAGGCCATCTTCTTGGGCAGGCCGCATTGATGGAGCCGCAGCTCCGGTCCCACGACGATGACGGAACGACCGGAATAATCGACGCGCTTCCCGAGCAGATTCTGACGAAACCGACCCTGTTTGCCTTTCAACATGTCGCTCAATGATTTCAGCGGGCGCTTGTTGGGTCCACGGATCGCCCGCCCTCGCCGGCCGTTATCGAAAAGCGCATCGACGGCCTCCTGCAACATCCGCATTTCATTGCGAATGATGACACCGGGCGCCTTCAGCTCGATCAACCGTTTCAGCCGGTTGTTTCGGTTGATCACCCGCCGGTACAGGTCGTTCAGATCGGACGTCGCGAACCGGCCCCCGTCCAACGGAACAAGGGGACGCAACTCAGGTGGAAGCACGGGGATGACATCCATCACCATCCACTCCGGCTTATTTCCGGATTTACGGAAGGCCTCAAGCACTTTTAATTGCTTCGCATATTTCTTTTTCTGCGCCGCCGAGGTAGAGCTTTTCGACTTCGCCTGTATTTCATCCCACTTGGCATTGATGTCGATTTTCCGCAAAATGTCTCTGATCGCTTCAGCTCCGATGCCGGCCTTGAAGGCGCTGGCGCCGTGCTCATCTTGAAACTTCCGCAGGTCCTCCTCGGTCAGCAACTCCTTTTCCTTCAGAGACGTATTGCCCGCATCCGTCACTACGTAGCTTTCAAAATAGAGAATCTTCTCCAGATGCTTCAGGCTCATATCGAGAAGCGTTCCGATCCGGCTCGGCACGCCCTTGAGAAACCAAATGTGCGCCACCGGCGCCGCCAGCTCAATGTGGCCCATGCGCTCCCGGCGGACCTTGGACTGTATGACTTCAACACCGCATTTATCACAGACGATGCCGCGGTGTTTCATTCGCTTGTATTTTCCGCAATTACACTCCCAGTCCTTGATCGGTCCGAAGATTTTGGCGCAGAACAGGCCGTCCTTCTCGGGTTTAAACGAGCGATAGTTGATGGTCTCGGGCTTCTTCACTTCGCCGTAGGACCATGAACGGATCTTCTCCGGCGAGGCAATCCGAATACGCATGGCATCGAAGGACATCGAATCCCGAGGCTTTTCAAATAACGTATATATGCCTTCCAAGGTCTTATCCCTCCTTAGCGGCTGCTGAAAAGGCAGCCAACTTTGTTCTCGCCTCGAAAAAACCCTCAACGTACCCCAGAGGGAACGCCTCCGGTTTTTTCTCCGCTGCGGCCGCGTTGGCCGGCCTTTTTGAGCAGCCGCTCAACTTCGTTACAAACTTCATCCTTCTATTAGTCTTTTGCTTTGATCAGTTCCACGTCGAGACCGAGACTCTGCAGTTCTTTGACTAACACATTAAAAGATTCCGGTAGACCCGGCTCCAGAAAGTTTTCGCCTTTTACGATCGCCTCGTAGATGCGGGACCGGCCCGGAACGTCGTCCGATTTGACGGTCAGAAACTCTTGCAACGTCGAAGCGGCGCCGTACGCTTGCAGCGCCCAGACCTCCATCTCTCCCAATCGCTGTCCGCCGAACTGAGCCTTCCCGCCCAGCGGCTGTTGCGTGACCAGCGAGTATGGACCGATCGACCGAGCGTGAATTTTGTCGTCCACAAGATGGTGCAGTTTGAGCATATACATGTAGCCGACCGTGACCGGACTTCCGAACGGCTCGCCCGTCCGGCCGTCATACAGGGCGGTTTGACCGCTCGGAGACAGTTTGGACTTCTTCAGCAATTCCTTAATTTCTTTTTCAGACGCGCCGTCGAACACCGGACTAGAGACCTGCACTCCGAGCGCTTTCGCCGCCCAGCCAAGATGCGTCTCAAGAATCTGTCCGACATTCATACGTGACGGCACGCCGAGCGGATTCAATACGATTTCGACCGGCGTACCGTCGGGAAGATACGGCATATCTTCTTCGGGAAGGATTCGAGAGACGACGCCCTTGTTGCCATGGCGACCGGCCATCTTGTCGCCGACCGATACCTTCCGTTTCATCGCGATGTACACTTTGACTAGCTTGATGACACCAGGGGGCAATTCATCCCCTCGCTTGAGGCGCCCGACTTTGTCGTCGTACAAAGTCTGAAGAATCTCGCTTTGCTCTTTGGCCAACCGCTCAATCTCATCGAGACTTTTCTGCTCGTCGGGATCGCTCAACGTGATGTGCCGTATGTGCTCATCGGTGAGCTTCTTGAGAATCTCCGCGGTCAGCTTGCCTTTCTTTTTGAGCGTCACCTCGCCGCTGTCGGCATCCATGAGATCGCGCCCCACTACCTTCCCCAGTAAAAATTTGCGGATCTTTTTGTTCTTCTCTTCTTCGATAATCCGCAGCTCATCCTGGTGGTCCCGCTGAAGCTTCAGCACATCTTCGCTTTCAATGCTCTTGGATCGCTCGTCTTTATCGAGTCCTTTTCGAGAGAAGATTTTGACGTCGACGATGATGCCTTCCACGCCAGGCGGTACTTGCAGGGAGGTATCCTTGACATCACCCGCCTTCTCACCGAAGATCGCGCGAAGTAATTTCTCCTCGGGAGTCAATTGCGTCTCTCCTTTGGGAGTGACCTTGCCGACCAGAATGTCTCCGGGCTTGACTTCCGCGCCGATTCGAATGATGCCGCTTTCATCCAAATTTCGAAGCGCTTCTTCACCGATATTCGGGATATCGCGAGTGATGTCTTCTTTGCCGAGCTTAGTGTCTCTCGCCTCCACCTCGAATTCTTCGATATGAATGGAGGTGAACGCGTCCTCGCGAACGAGCTTTTCACTGATCAGAATGGCGTCTTCAAAGTTAAACCCGCCCCAGGGCATGAACGCGACCAACACATTCTGACCCAAGGCTAATTCCCCTCGGTCGATTGCCGGACCATCTCCCAGGACCTGACCCTTTTTAACCGGCTGGCCGACGCGCACCACCGGCGTTTGCGTGATGCAGGTGTTCTGGTTGGACCGTTGAAACTTGATCAGATCGTAGACGTCCAGCAGTGAATCGTTCTTGCGCCCTTCGTCCTTCCTCTTGGCCTCGGCTCTGACGACGATACGGGTGGCGTCCACGCTTTCGACCACGCCCGCCCGCTTGGCTTGCACGACATAACCGGAGTCCCGAGCGACCACCGCCTCCATGCCGGTGCCTACCAGCGGCGCTTCCGTGCGAATCAGCGGCACCGCTTGGCGTTGCATGTTCGAACCCATCAGCGCGCGGTTGGCGTCGTCATGCTCCAAAAACGGCACCAGGGCCGTCGCGACGCTGACAACCTGCTTGGGAGACACGTCCATATATTCGACCTTGTCCGGTGTCGTCGTAATAAAATCCCCGCCATGACGAGCCGAGATCGTCTCAGACACCAACCGCCCGGACGTATCCAACCTTGAGTTGGCCTGCGCAATGATGTACTGCTCCCCTTCGATCGCCGATAGAAATTCAATCTCATCGGTGACCCGTCCCTTCCGTACCTTTCGATAAGGCGCCTCGATGAATCCGAAGTCGTTGATCCGTGCGTAGGTCGCCAGTGAGGTAATCAGCCCGATGTTGGGACCTTCCGGGGTCTCGATCGGGCAAATACGACTGTAGTGCGACGGGTGCACGTCGCGGACCTCGAACCCGGCCCGCTCGCGGGTCAACCCCCCGGGGCCTAGCGCTGACAGCCGGCGCTTGTGGGTAATTTCCGCCAACGGATTCGTCTGGTCCATGAATTGTGAGAGCTGGCTGCTGCTGAAAAATTCCTTGATCGCGGCCACCACCGGTTTGGCATTGATCAGGTCATGCGGCAGCACGGTCTCCATATCCAAAAGGTTCATGCGCTCCTTGATGCTGCGCTCCATCCGAACCAATCCAAGGCGAAACTGGTTCTCCAACAACTCGCCGACCGATCGGACGCGGCGATTGCCTAAGTGATCGATGTCGTCGATCTCACCCTTTCCCATTTTGAGATTGACCAGGTAGCGGACGACTTCGACGATGTCCTGAGCCGTCAGCGTGCGCTGCTCCAACGGAAGATCCAACCCAAGCTTCTTATTCAGTTTCAACCGACCCACCGGCGAGAGATCGTACCGCTTGGGGTTGTGGAACAAGTTCTCAAACAGCACGCGCGCGGTTTCGATCGACGGCGTTTCCCCGGGCCGTAACCGCTTGTAGATCTCGACCATGGCCTCTTCTTTCGAAGCCGTCCGTTCTATTTCGAGCGTATCCAGAATAACGGGAGTAGCGGTCGCCGTATCCAGATAAATCGCCTTGAAGCTCTCGATGTTGCTTTCGAGAATTTTGTCGATCGTCACTTGTGTCAGTTTATGGTTTTTCTCCAGGATCTTTTCTTTGGTCACGGGATCGATCAGCTCAGTGAGAACTGCGCGTCCGATGAGATCGGCCGCGCTTAGCGGAATCTCTTTGATGCCTGCCGCTCGAACGCGTGCGATGAGGGTTTTCGTCAGCTTCCCCCCTTCACGAACGATCGGCTCTTTGCTGCCCTTTTCCGTCAGTTCAATAGGGCTTTTCAGGCCATGATGAATTTCAGGATCGAGTTTTCGCAGAAACTTCCCCTTGGAAACACGGATCTCCTCGACCGGGTAATACATTTTCAGCAGGTCGTCACTGGAATAACCAAAGGCCTTGAGGAGGATCGTCGCCGGCATTTTCCGGCGGCGGTCGATCCGTACATAGAGGATATCGCGAGCATCGAATTCGAAATCCAGCCACGAGCCACGATAGGGAATGATACGGGCGGAGTAGAGCACCTTCCCGCTGGCATGTGTCCGTCCCTTATCGTGCGTGAACGAGGCTCCCGGCGAACGGTGCAGCTGGCTGACCACGACGCGCTCAGTCCCGTTGACGATAAACGTGCCGCGCTCGGTCATCAGCGGCAATTCGCCGACGTAGACTTCTTGCTCCCTGACATCCAGCACTTTCTTTTTCGGTCCCTTGTCCTCCTTATCGAAGACAACCAGTCGGACTCTCAGCTTCAACGGCACGGCGAAGGTCATGCCTTGCTCAAGACACTCGCGCACATCGTATTTGGGCTGGCCCAGGGAATAGCTCGAAAATTCCAAGATCGCGGTATTGTTGTAGTCGGCGATCGGAAAGACGCTGACCAAGGCCGCCTGAAGCCCTTTGTCCTCACGCCGGTCCGGATCGGCTTCCAGTTGCAGAAACTGCTCATACGAGCGTTTCTGGATTCCGATCAGGTCGGGAATGTCAATGTTCGCTCGGATCTTTGAGAAATCTTTCCGCTCGATCAAACCATTGACAGTCGATTCCAGCATTCCCATATCCTCCGTCGTAAATCGTCATCCGACAATGAGCGGAATGGACATTCAATCTTAAGCCTTCACTCCGCTCACCTTGATTTTCTCTTGATACCATGCCGGCCGTCCCTGGCCAGCTTCCGCGGCAGGCTACTTGATTTCGACTTTGCCGCCGTTTTCCTCCAATTTCTTCTTCATGGTCTCCGCTTCTTCCTTTGTGACGCCGGTCTTGACGGGTTTCGGCGCCCCCTCGACAAGATCTTTGGCTTCCTTGAGCCCGAGGCTGGTCAATTCCCGCACCACTTTGATCACCTGGATTTTCTTGTCGGCAGCCGCGCCGGCGAGCACGACATCAAACGACGTTTTTTCTTCAACAGCCGCCGCCGCGCCGCCACCACCCGGCGCCGCCGCCACCGCAACCGGTGCCGCCGCGGTCACGCCGAAGCGAGTCTCAAGCCCCTTGACCAATTCAGACAATTCCAACACGCTCATGCTTTCGATCGCTTTAATGAATTCGTCCTGTGATAATTTTCCCTCTGTCGTCGGCATCTCTCCTTCTCCTTTCTTCTTGTCTTGAATCGCAGCAATGACACCCACCAAGCCTCTCAATAATCCACTCAACGCATACACGAGCCCGCGTGCCGGCCCTTGCATCGCGGATAGCAGCATGGACAGCATGACGTCTTTCGACGGTAAGTTGGCTACAGCAATCACCTGCGGCGCCTGCAACAATTTGCCTTCCAAGACACCGACGGTGATCTTCATTTTTTCTTCGCGCTTCTCCGCGCGGATGAAATCCCGCAGAATCTTCGTCGGTAGCGCAGGATCGTCATAGCCGATAAGGACGGCCAACGGCCCTTTGAAATGAGGCTTGGCGCCGGCCAACTCGGTTCCTTCGACCGCCCGAGCCGCCAAGGTATTCTTGACGACAGTGAATTCCGCCTTGGCACGACGCAATTGCTTGCGCAGTTCGGTAATGTGGTTCACTTCGACGCCGGAGCATTCCGTCATCACCGCAAGCTTGGCGCGCGAAAACTTCTCGTGTAACTCCGCAACCGCCGTGGCCTTCTCATCCTTTTTCATTCGATTCCCTCGCGAACGTTATCGTGACCCGTGTAGTCGCTGAATGTGGCGATTCACGTTGAACGTATTCTCAGCTCCATTGCTTCGTAATCACAACCGTATCCAACGGCACCCCGGGACCCATCGTGCTCGAAATGGTGGCACTCTTCAGATATCGCCCTTTGGTCGAGGCCGGCTTGGCTTTCATGACCGATTCCAAAATCGAATGCGCGTTGGCAGAGAGGTGATTCGCGTCGAACGAAACCTTGCCGATCGGGACCTGCACGATACCGGCTTTTTCGACCTTGTACTCAACACGGCCCTTTCGAATCTCTGTCACGGCTTTCCCAACTTCAAAAGTGACGGTGCCGGTTTTGGGATTCGGCATCAACCCGCGCGGGCCGAGGATCTTGCCAAGTTTGCCGACCGCCGCCATAAGATCAGGCGTGGAAATCGCTTGATCAAAATCCATCCACCCGCCCTTGATCTTCTCCATGAGATCGTCCGCCCCGACGTAGTCGGCTCCCGCGGCCCGCGCTTCTTGCTCTTTCTCGCCTTTCGCGAATACGAGCACGCGCACCTTTTTGCCGGTGCCATGAGGAAGAACCGTGGTCCCGCGAATCATTTGATCGGCTCGCTTCGGGTCGACGCCGAGGCGAAGCGCCAAGTCAATGGATTCATCGAATTTCGCATAGGCCGCTTGCTTGACGACCTGGACCGCCTCTTCTAGCCCGTAGAGCTTGGGCTCGACCTTCGCCTTCGCCGCGTTCATTTTTTTCCCCATCGCCCACTCCTTTTTCCGCAGCCGAGCTATTGAATAACGACGCCCATACTCCGTGCAGTGCCTTCAATAATTTTAATGGCTCCCTCCAGATCGGCGGCATTGAGGTCGGTCATCTTTTGCTTGGCAATGTCCTGCAATTGCGCGCGCGTGATTTTGCCGACCTTATCTTTGTGCGGAACGCCGGAGCCCTTAATGATACCGGATGCCTTCTTCAGAAGATCGGAAGCCGGAGGAGTCCGCGTAATGAACGTGAACGAACGGTCTTTGTAGACCGTGATCACGACCGGGATAATGCTCCCTTCTTCTTTCTGTGTTCGCGCGTTGAATTGTTTACAGAACTCCATAATATTCACACCGTGCTGTCCAAGAGACGGACCAACGGGCGGTGCGGGATTCGCTTTTCCGGCGGGAATCTGTAATTTTATTTGACCGGTAATTTCTTTCGCCATGGTGACTCCAACTGTGAGTTTTGAATGCTTAGTCGGATGAATTCACAACCGGAAAACTCACAACTCCACACGTTAAATTCGTTCCACTTGTAGAAAGCCCAGCTCGACCGGAGTCGACCGGCCAAAAATGCTGACAAGTACTTTGACGCGATTATGGTCGGCATCGACCTCATCAACGAGACCGTTGAACCCCAAGAATGGCCCGTCGACAATGCGCACGTTATCGCCTTTGATGAAACGGATCTGCTCGCGCGGGGTGGCGGTACCGGAATCCACCTGCTTCAGCAGCGAATCGGCCTCATCGGAAGTCAACGGAATCGGCCGAGCTCCTCCCCCAACGAACCCCGTGACCTTCGGCGTCTCCTTGATCATCTGGACGGTCTCATCGGTGAGCGGGGTCTCCAGCTCGACGAGCACATATCCCGGAAAGAATTTTCTGCGCGAGGTGCGCCGTTTGCCGTCCTTGATTTCAATGACGTCCTCCGTCGGTACCAAGACTTGGCCCAGCCTTTCGACCAACCCCATCTGATTCGCGCGCTCGAGAATACTGGTCTTCACCCGCCCTTCAAATCCGGCATAGGTGTGAATCACATACCAGTTTTTATTCATCACCATCCCTCAACCCTGAAGCGCAATGCATCCATCCCGGCATCAAATGATCTTGCTGATCAGCCAGACGAGAAACGTATCCACAACGGAAAGATAGATCGACATGATGACGCAAAAGATAATCACGACCGTTGTCGATCCGATGGTTTCCGCTTTCGTCGGGAATGAAATCTTGCGGAATTCGGCTCTGACATCGCTTAGAAATTCTGTAATCGACGAACGTAATTTTTCAAACATGGCGACTCACTCCTGCATTCGATTCCAGACAACCAGCATGGCAGGGGCACCAGGAATCGAACCCGGACCTTCGGTTTTGGAGACCGACGTGCTAGCCGTTGAACACCATGCCCCTACCTCAAAGAGTTCTGAGTGCTGAGTTTTGATGCTGAGCGCCTGCCCTCAACTCAGACTGACAACTCCAAATAAAAATCCTATTTCACTTCTTTATGCGACGTGTGCTTGCGGCAGAAGCGGCAGTACTTGTTCCGCTCAATCCGATCCGGATCGTTTTTCTTGTTCTTCATGGTTGAATAATTCCGTTGCTTGCACACCGCGCACGCCATCGAAATAATGTCACGCATCGCCGCTCTCGCCTCCGATTACATTACGCCAGAATTTCGGTCACCACCCCGGAGCCGACGGTCTTGCCGCCCTCGCGCACCGCAAACCGCAATCCCTGATCCATCGCAATCGGCGAGATCAACTCCGCCGTCACCGACACATTGTCCCCCGGCATGACCATCTCCACCCCCGGATTGAGCGTCACCACGCCCGTCACATCCGTCGTCCGGAAATAGAACTGCGGCCGGTACCCGTTGAAGAACGGCGTGTGCCGCCCCCCCTCTTCTTTCGTCAACACATAAATCTCCGCCTTGAACTTCGTGTGCGGCGTGATGCTCTTGGGCTTCGCCAGCACCATTCCCCGCTCCACATCCTCTTTCTTCGTCCCCCGCAACAGCACCCCGATGTTATCCCCCGCCTGCCCCTCATCGAGCACCTTGCGGAACATCTCCACCCCCGTCACCACCGTGCTCTGCGTCGGCCGTAACCCCACAATCTCGATCTCATCCCCCACCTTGACCACGCCCCGCTCACACCGCCCCGTCACCACCGTCCCCCGCCCGCTGATCGTAAAGACATCCTCGATCGGCATCAAAAACGGCTTGTCCACCGCCCGCACCGGCGTCGGGATATAACTATCCACCGCCTCCAACAACTTCAGAATCGACGGCACCCCCAACGGCCCCTGATCCGCCTCCATCGCTTTGAGCGCCGACCCCTGGATGATCGGAATCTTGTCCCCCGGAAACTCATACTTGCTCAACAGCTCCCGCACTTCCAACTCCACCAGGTCCAACAGCTCCTTGTCATCCACCTTGTCCGCTTTGTTCAAAAACACCACGATGTAGGGCACCCCCACCTGCCGCGCCAAGAGAATATGCTCCCGCGTCTGCGGCATCGGCCCATCCGCCGCACTGACCACCAGGATCGCCCCGTCCATCTGCGCCGCCCCCGTGATCATGTTCTTGACGTAATCGGCGTGCCCCGGACAGTCCACGTGCGCATAGTGCCGCTTGTCCGTCTCGTACTCGACGTGGCTGATCGCAATCGTCATGATCTTGGTCGCATCCCGCCGTCCCTGGGATTCCGACGCCTTCGCCACCTCGTCGTAGCTGACAAACTTGGCCATCCCCCGGTCCGACGCCACCTTCGTCAACGCCGAGGTGAGCGTCGTCTTCCCATGGTCCACGTGCCCGATCGTCCCGATATTTACATGGGGCTTGCGCCGCTCAAACTTCGACTTCGCCATGTCCCCCTCCTTCT
>DATFCE010000060.1:0-2305 GCA_035253365.1 Nitrospiraceae bacterium | reverse complement strand
CCCCCGGCCTGCGATCGCTGGAGAAATGGGCGGTGCGGCTTGGCGGCGGCGTTAACCACCGACACTCCTTGGGTGACGGCATCCTGATCAAGGACAATCATCTGGCGCTTCTCAAGGGACGGCGGATTTCACTGGCACAGGCCTGCCGCCTCGCTCGCGATCGAGGTCCGCATGGACTTCGGGTCATCGTTGAAGTTCAATCCATGGACGAGGTGCGCCAAGCTCTGGACGGCCGCGCCGACGTAATCCTTCTCGATAATATGGCGCCCAGCCAGGTTAAAGAGGCCGTGGCATTGATCCAGGGCCGCGCCTTGGTGGAAGTCTCAGGCGGCATCACCTTGGAGCGCGCGCAAGAAATGGCCGCAGCCGGCGCTGATTATCTGTCGATCGGAGCGTTGACGCATTCCGCGCCGGCCGCCGACCTCAGCATGGACATCGTGCCGCTGAAGCGCCGCAAGGAACGGAAGGGGCGATGAATTCCGCGATTTCGGCATTTCAGCCTATGACCAAGCCGGCATTGCAGCGCGCGTTATCGACCACTGCGCTCGGCCGTGCTATTCATGTTTTGGATGAAACATCCTCGACAAATTCGATCGCGGCGGATCTCGCTCAGCAGGGTGCTCCGCACGGAGCTGTAGTGATTGCCGAAGCCCAGTCGGTAGGGCGCGGACGTCTGGGGCGCCCATGGCACTCCCCGCATGGGAAAAATCTTTACTGCTCGATCCTCCTTCGGCCCACGCAATTGCCTGATCACGCGGCGTCTTTCTTGTCTTTGATCCCACTTCTGTCCGCCGCCGCCGTCGCGCGCGCGATTCAAGTCATGGCCGCTTTGCGTCCATCTCTCAAATGGCCGAATGACGTCTTAATTGTCCATCGAAAAATTGCCGGACTGCTGTGCGAAAGCAGCGGGGTTGGAACTCCGAATGCCTGCGTCATCGTCGGCATTGGACTGAATATCAATGAGCGTGCGGACGAATTTCCCATTGACCTTCGAGATCAGGTGACATCCATGGCCATCGAAGCAGGCCGACCGTTTGATCGTACGGCTGTCCTGGCGGCGCTTCTTTCGGAGTTGGAGATCCGCTATGAGCTCCTGGTGTCGGGCAAGCCGGCCGATGTGATCGACGAATACCGAATGCGCTGTGCCACGATCGGGCAACAGGTTCGTATTGCGCTCGGCGGGGATGAGGTCATTGACGGTCTCGCGCACTCCATCGCGGCGGACGGCTCGCTCCGGATTCTCCGCGACCGGCAGACTGAGGGCTCGAGGGAAAACTTCGTCGACATTCGGGCCGGAGACGTTGTCCACGTGCGATGAAGAACGAATAACGAGGCCTCATGCTGTTGGCAATCGACATCGGAAATTCCAACGTCGTCTGGGGAGTCTACGAGCACACCTCGCTCAAAGGCCACTGGCGAATTGCGACCGATTCATCCAAGACCGCCGATGAGTACGGGTATCTCTTCCTTGGTCTTTTGAAAACGGCAAGGGTCGATGCAGACCGCATCACCGGAGCAATTGTCTCGAGCGTCGTACCTTCCCTCACTGCCACGTTCGAACAGATGGTCGAAACGTACTTTCATCAGCTCCCGCTGCTCGTGTCAGCCGAACTGGACAGCGGTCTGACGCTGCACTATCCGAATCCACGGGAAATCGGCAGCGATCGTATCGTCAATGCAGCCGCCGCCTATGCGCGGTACCGTTGTGCGCTGATCATCGTGGATTTCGGCACGGCCACGACATTTTGTACCGTCAGCCAATCGGGGAACTATTTGGGAGGCGTGATTGCTCCGGGGCTGAGCATCGCCGCCGATGCCCTCTTTTCGCGCACGGCTAAACTTCCCAAAGTGGATCTCGTTCGGCCCAAGACCGTCATCGGCAAAGACACCACGAGCAGTATGCAATCCGGCCTTATTTTCGGATACGCCGGGCTCGTTGACGAACTCGTCACCCGCATTCAATTGGAGTTGGGTCAAAAGGCTACAGTCATCGCCACCGGCGGGCTTGCCACCCTGATCGCTCCGGAATCAAGAACCATCCAGGAAGTCAGACCGCTGTTGACATTAGAAGGCTTAGAATTACTCTACAGACGGACCCGCGGTCAAACGGGACCATAATCTTCTTTCTCTTCCATTCAAACAAAATCGCGAGCGGCGGTTGACTTTATAGGCCACATGGCTATCTCACTGCTCGATTAGGAGTCTTTTGTGGATAAGAAACAAGAAAACAAACAGACATTCAGTGACTTAGAGCCAAAAGTGAGTATGGAGTCCAACGGCGAGACTGATGGTGTTTTCTCGGACG
>DATFCE010000059.1:0-2909 GCA_035253365.1 Nitrospiraceae bacterium | reverse complement strand
TCTTGGATCAGCACTGCTGCCGACGAAGAGTAAGAGACATGGAACCGAAAGACAGAAATACACCCCGTTTGTCGATTCCGGTCGGCACGCGCCGGACATTTTTTCAATGGGTCATTCGTGCGGCTGCCGGGATCATCGGCGTGAGCCTCGCTATTCCGCTTGCCGGATATGTCATCTCCCCGGCTCTGAAGCGCCGCGACAAGCCATGGATGGAAGTGGGAAAGGTGGATGAGCTGACAGCCGGCGAACCCAAACAACTGGAATATGTCGCCACCGTTCGAGATGGCTATCTGGAGGCAAAGACCCATAAGGCAATCTGGGCGATCAAGCAATCAGACGGGCAGGTGACCGTCTTCTCCCCCCTGTGCACCCACCTGGGGTGCGGCTATCACTGGGACGGAGCGGAGCAGAAGTTCAAATGTCCCTGTCATGGGAGCGTGTACGATGTGAGCGGCAACGTGGTGCATGGACCGGCGCCGCGCCACTTGGATGTGCTTCCGTCAAAAGTTGAAAACGGGCGTCTGCTCGTCATCTATAAAGAGTTTAAGGCTGGGCTTCCGACTTCGGTGGAATTGTAGTCACTCCAACTTCCGACTGCATGATGGCTTCACGACTCTACGATTGGCTCGATAGCCGGCTGAATCTGAAGTCGGTCGAACGCACGCTCCTGGATGAACCGATCCCCGGTGGGGCGAGCTGGATCTATGTGTTCGGATCGGCCACGTTGTTCCTGTTTGTGCTCCAAGCCATCACTGGTATGTTCTTGGCCATTTACTACGCTCCGACGCCGGATCATGCCTATGACAGCGTGCAGTACATCGAAACCCAGGTAACCTTCGGCTGGTTCGTCCGCGGCCTCCATCATTGGGGCGCATCGGCCATGGTCGTGGCGATCGGGCTACACATGCTCCAAGTCTTTCTCTATGGAGCCTTCAAACCCCCGCGTGAGCTCATGTGGATGGTAGGGGTCGTGCTGTTCCTGATCGTGATGGGCTTTGCGTTCACCGGCTACCTGCTCCCCTGGGATGAGACTGCCTACTGGGCTACGCAGGTGGGGATCAACATGGTCGGCACCGTGCCCTTCGTGGGAGATTTTCTGGTCAAGGTCATGCGCGGCGGGGAGACGTTGGGAGCCTTGACCCTGTCCCGGTTCTTTGCCGTGCATGTCCTGTTCCTGCCCGCACTGATCATCACGGGAGTCATGCTGCATCTCTTCATTCTGCGGCGAGTCGGCCCGGCGGGGCCCTGGAACGAGCAGAAGGCGGCGGAGACCAGTGAGGCCTTTTATCCCCGGCAAGTCTATATGGATGCGGTGGTGATGCTGGGCATTTTTGTGTTGCTCGCAGCGCTCGCGCTCACGTTGCCGTTCCCTCTGACGGACAAGGCGGATCCCTCTGATACCAGCTTCGTCCCGGTGCCGGAGTGGTACTTTCTCTTCTACTACGAATTTTTGAAGCACGTGCATGGCCCGCTTGAGCCGCTCGCGACGTGGGTCCTGCCCGGTGTGTTTATTCTTCTCTTGCTGTTCTTGCCGTTTCTCGATCGGCAGAAGCACGTTCGCGCCCCGGCCTCGCGCCCTATTGGAATGACGCTAGGCGCTCTGTTCTTGGTGCTGGTCTTCTCCCTGCTGGGAATTTCGCTGAAGAACCTCTACGCGGTGAAACGAACGGATCCAGGCGTCGCGCATGGCAAGGCCCTCGTTGCGCGTTTCGGTTGTACCGGCTGTCATCGGATTCACGGCGAAGGCGGAGCCATCGGGCCGGATCTGTCGTATGTGGGCGACCGACGGCCTGACCGTGAGTGGCATCTCAAGCACTTTCGCGACCCCCAATCCGTGTCGCCTGGCTCCATCATGCCCAAATTTCCTCTCACGGATCAGGAGCTCCATGACCTTACCAGCTACATACTCAGCCTTCGGCGTGAGGCATAGCCTTCTCTCACTCTTCCGGAGAGTTCGCTGGTGAAATCCGTACCGCGGATTTATCCACTCCGTAGCAGGCTACTGCGGAGAACGGGCACACGGGGCTTTCTGCGGGCGGATCGATTGACTGCAACGAAAGGATTGAACCTATGCAACTCGGTATGATCGGATTGGGAAGAATGGGCGCGAACATGGTGCGTCGCCTGATGCGTCACGGACATCAGTGCGTCGTGTATGACCGAAATCGCGATACGGTGCAAAGCCTGGTCAAGGAAGGGGCGATTGGAGCGGCATCGCTCGAGGAGTTTGTCGCCAAGCTACAAGCCCCGCGCGCAGCCTGGCTCATGGTCCCCGCGGCGGTCGTGGATAGCACGCTCGCTGATCTCGCACCCCGCATGCAAGAGGATGACACCATCGTCGACGGCGGCAACTCGTATTATGTGGACGATATCCGTCGTGCACACGATTTGAAGACGAAAGGCATTCACTATGTCGATGTCGGCACGAGCGGCGGCGTGTGGGGTTTGGAACGAGGGTACTGCCTCATGATCGGCGGAGACGACACGGCGGTGCGCCGGCTTGATCCCATATTCAAGACGCTCGCGCCGGGACCGGGATCGATCCCGCGCACACCCGGCCGTGAAAAAGCGGGAGGAACGGCGGAATCCGGCTATCTACATTGCGGACCAAACGGCGGAGGGCATTTTGTGAAGATGGTCCACAATGGGATCGAATATGGCTTGATGGCCGCCTATGCAGAAGGGTTGAATATCCTCAAGCATGCCAACGTCGGCAAACTCGGTCGGACGATTGACGCAGAGACCACCCCGCTGCGGGATCCCGACCACTATCAGTACGACTTCAACCTGGCGGATGTCGCGGAAGTCTGGCGGCGCGGGAGCGTCATTGCGTCGTGGTTGCTTGATCTCACTGCCAGTGCCTTGCTCAAGCAGCCGGATCTGGCGAAATTCTCGGGGAGTGTGGCGGA
>DATFCE010000058.1:0-2911 GCA_035253365.1 Nitrospiraceae bacterium | reverse complement strand
TCCTGATCGCAAATCGCGGCGAGATCGCTCTCCGGGTGATACGGGCCTGTAAGGAACTTGGAATCAAGACGGTCGCGATCCATTCGGAAGTGGATGCGAATGCCTTGCATGTGCGACTCGCCGACGAGCACATTTGTGTGGGACCTGCCGAAGACGCCCTGAGCTATCGCAATATCCCAAACGTGTTGAGCGCGGCGGAAATTACCGGCGCCGACGCCATCCATCCGGGCTATGGCTTCCTCGCGGAAAACGCCCATTTTGCCGAAGTCTGTGAATCCATTGATGTCAAATTCATCGGCCCGACCTCCGAGAATATCGCCGCGATGGGCGATAAGGCGCGGGCCAGGGAGATCATGGCTCGCCGAGGATTGCCGGTTCTGCCCGGTAGCCCCGGGGAGCTTCGAAGCGAGGCCGACGCACTCGAAGCGGCAAGGAAAATCGGGTTTCCCGTCATCATCAAAGCGTCTGCCGGCGGCGGTGGGCGCGGGATGCGGGTCGTCAATAAAGAAGAGGAATTGGTGCGTGCCTTCCAAGCCGCGCAATCTGAGGCGAAGTCTACCTTCGGTAATGAAGCGGTGTACCTGGAGCGGTACTTTCTCGAACCCCGGCATATTGAAGTTCAAGTGTTGGCCGACGAACGCGGCCGCGCCATCTATCTTGGCGAGCGGGACTGCTCCATTCAACGACGCTATCAAAAGTTAGTCGAAGAAACCCCGTCGCCGGCGGTGGATGAGAAGTTGCGGCGCGAAATTGGCCGGGTGGCCGTGGAAGCGATCAAGGCGGTCCATTATCGGAATGCCGGCACGGTGGAATTCCTGCTCGATAAGGATCAGAACTTCTATTTTATGGAGGTGAATGCGCGGATCCAGGTCGAACATCCCATCACGGAAATGGTGACGGGAATCGATCTGATCAAAGAGCAAATCCGCATCGCGGCCGGCTTCCCCTTGGCGTTTCGCCAGCAGGACATTCGCTTGATGGGACATAGCTTTGAATGCCGCATCAATGCCGAAGATCCTGAGCGATTCACCCCTTGTCCCGGTCTGATTACCCGGTACCATCCACCGGGCGGCATCGGGGTGCGCGTCGACTCCGCGATGGAGTCACACAGCATGGTGGTGCCGCACTACGATTCCTTGATCGCCAAATTGATTTCCTACGGCCAGAATCGTGATGAATCGATGGCCCGCATGCGGCGAGCACTGGATGAATTTGTGATCGAAGGCATCAAAACGACGATCCCCCTCCACCGGCGCATCTTTGTCGATGCTGAATTTCAGAAGGGTCGGGTTTCAACGAACTTTCTCGATCGTTTTCTCGCCAGTCAGTCTTCTTCCTAAGTCTGGACTATCCTCGCTGTGCTCTCTCACACGGCACGACCGCTACTCCGGGGACTCTATATAATCCTGGACCCCGGTGCGATAGGACCACGTTCATTAGGCGAGGTGCTCGATCACGCCGTGGCGGGCGGCGCCCGTTTGTTTCAATACCGCGATAAGGCGGCTAGCGGACGGGAGGCCTATCGGCGCGCGATGGAACTTCGTCGCATCACCGCGGACGCGGGCGCTTTGTTCTTGGTGAATGACCGGTGCGATCTCGCGCTGGCTGTGGATGCCGACGGCGTGCATCTGGGGCAGAACGATCTGCCCGTATCCCGGGCGCGCGCGATTCTGGGTCCGGACAAGATCATCGGCCTCTCCACGCATACACCGCATCAGGTGAGCGAAGCGACTCGACAGGAAGTCGATTATCTCGGCTTCGGACCAATCTTTCCAACGGGGACCAAACCCGACCATGAACCGCTCGTCGGACTTGAGGGACTGGCGGAGATTCGACGGCTGACGTCGCTTCCCATCTTCGGTATCGGTGGGGTGACCGTGGAGTCGACGGAGGCCGTCATCAGAGCGGGAGCGAATGGGGTCGCTGTGGTCTCGGCAATCTGGCGTTCGCCGGATATTAGGGGGACCGTGCAAGCGTTCATTGCATGCGTGCAGCAAGGTGTTCGGCCAGATCGTGAACCGTAAGATCATCGGCCAGTTTGGAGACTCCCGTCTCCCATTCGCCGGCCAGGTTTGGATCAAAGCGCAACGGGCCGAACACCCGGACACCACTCCGCTGACGCAGCACGTCAACGGTTGAGTCCAGTTGTAGACGTGCGGTGGCCTCTCTCGGAAGAGAAGTCAAGTGATTTAAGACAAGCCCCAGAATCTCGATCTGACGTTGTCGCAAAGCTTCGAGCGTCAAAAGGGCATGATTAATGCCGCCCAGCGCGGCACGCCCCACGGCCAAAACGGGCAGGCCCAGTGTGACCATCAAATCGCGAACGTCCAGGGTGTCCGTGAGTGGTACTAGCGTGCCCCCCACTCCTTCTATGATGAGGAAGGAGTGACGGCTCGATAGAGTGCGAAAAGCCGCCATGATGTGATCGCGCTCGATCGCGACACCGGTCAAGCCTGCGGCGGCCCAGGGAGCCACGGGATCAGGAAATCGATAGGGGCAGATCATTTCAAGCGGATCGGGTGCGCCGCTGGCCCAACGTAGCCGGACCGTATCGGATGTCGACACATCCGAGGCGGTCCATCCCGTTTCGACCGGCTTCATCACGCCGACGTCCAAGCCCGCCTGCTTCAAGCGCCGAGCGAGGGCCGCTGCCACGACGGTTTTCCCCACGCCGGTATCCGTGCCGGTAATGAAACAGCCGGCTATGCGAGGTGAGTTTTTCAGCATCTGTTAGTAAAGGATTCGACTGTCCAGGTTCCACACTTGTCCCGACACGTCATTGAGTGTGGCGAGGTGATAGATTGTTTTGGCGACGGCGCTCAGGTTCGAAGATCGTTTTAAACTCTGCTCGACGAGCATGTCGTCCTCCTGCACCGCATCGGTCATCTCCGTCCGGTGCCAACCGGGCAAG
>DATFCE010000057.1:0-8037 GCA_035253365.1 Nitrospiraceae bacterium | reverse complement strand
ATTAGTGGCCGGCCTGACCGCCGCTTACGCCTGGCTTGTTCGGCCGGTGCTGGACGGCATCTTTATCAGCAAGGACGAGCGACTGCTCGTGATTCTGCCCCTGGCGATTCTCATGGTGGCGGCGCTGAAGGGGGCGTTCAGTTACGGGCAGAATTATCTGATGAACTACGTGGGGAATCATGTCATTACCGATATTCGCCAGGAGCTCTATCTGCAGTTGATGCGCCTGCCGGTCAAATTTCACGACGTCAACACATCCGGCCGCTTGGTGTCCCGGGTGATCAATGATGTCAATTTGATGGCGAATGCGGTCGCCGGCGTTTTAAAAGATTTGTTCCAACAGGGACTGACGTTTCTAGCCATGATCGGCGTCATTTTTTATCAAAGTTGGAAGCTCGCGGCGGTCTCGGCCATTGTCATCCCGATTTCCTTCTACACAATGGTCCAGATGGGAAAGCGGCTTCGCAAGCTGGCGACCCATGGCCAGGAGCGGATCGGCGATATGGCATCCTCGCTGCAAGAATCGCTGGCCGGCATCCGCATCGTGAAGGCGTTTGGTCGGGAAGAGGCCGAGGGGGCCCGCTTCCGCAGCAGCAATCATGCCTATCTCGGGGCTACCATGAAATCCATCCAAGTGTCGTCGCTGGCTTCCGCGCATATGGAAGTCATCGGCGTGCTGGGGGTGGCCGCGATCGTGTGGTACGGCGGTTGGCTGGTCATTCAAGGAACGATGACGCCCGGCGCGTTTTTTTCATTTCTCGCAGCGATGTTCATGGCCTATACCCCGATTCGGCGATTGGCCGGCGCGAACAATACCATCCAACAGGCGTTGTCGGCAGCCGAGCGCGTTTTCGCGATCCTCGACATGGACAATGAGCAGAAGCGAAGCGAAGGCTTCGCCGAATTGCCCCCGCTCGCGCATACGCTGGAGTTTCGCGATCTGACCTTTCAGTACGAGAGCAGCGAGGTGCCCGCCCTCAATGGGATCTCCCTTGCGGTGCGCGCCGGGGAAGTGGTCGCGCTGGTCGGCAGCAGCGGCAGCGGCAAAACCACAATGGTCAGCCTCGTGCCTAGGTTTTACGATCCGACGGAAGGCGGCATTTTCATTGACGGCTGCGATATTCGGAACTGCTCATTGCGGTCGTTACGGGGGCAGATCGGCATCGTCTCGCAAGAAACCGTCTTGTTTGATGACACGGTGAAGCACAATATCGCTTACGGCAGAGTCGATGCCACGGATCGTCAAGTCGAAGAGGCGGCCAAGGCGGCGTATGCTCATGAGTTCATCCTGCGCCTGCCCGAAGGCTACGAGACATTGATCGGAGAGAACGGCGTGAAGCTGTCCGGAGGCGAGCGCCAGCGGTTGGCCATTGCCCGCGCCATTCTCCGGGACCCGCCCTTGCTCATTCTCGACGAAGCCACCTCCGCATTGGACTCCGAATCGGAACGGATCGTGCAACTTGCGCTTTCCAATCTCATGAAGCATCGAACGACGTTGGTGATTGCGCATCGGCTCTCCACGATCCAAAACGCCGACCGGATTGTCGTGCTGGAGCGTGGGCGCATCGTGGAGGTCGGCTCGCACGACGATCTGCTCAAGCGCGGCGGTGTCTACAAGCGCCTGCATGCGATGCAGTTCTCCGAGACAACGATGAACGCGGAATGATGAGCGATGATGAAATGGCTGGCATGGGAATGAACCGCATCGCCCTTTCGGTGCTACCTCCGATCGCGGCAGGCGTGATCCGGCTGCTCGGCCGATCCATGCGGATTCGCATCCGTGGCGTCGAACCGGTGGATGAGCTACACCGACAAGGACGGCCCATCATCTTTGCGTTTTGGCACAGCCGCCAGCTCATGATGCCGCTGGCCTATCGGGGCAAGGGCGCGCATGTCTTGATCAGCCAGCACCGGGACGGAGAGTTGATCCATCAGATCATCGCGCGGTTCGGGCTGCAATCCGTCAGGGGCTCGACGACGCGCGGAGGCGGACCGGCGTTTCGCCGTCTGATCGCGCTCGGCCGCGCCGGCCGGGATGTCGTTGTCACGCCCGATGGTCCCAAGGGGCCGCGCCAGGTGGCAAAAGAGGGCGTGGTGCGTCTCGCTAAGGCGACCGGCATGCCCATCGTGCCCGTCACGTTTGCCTGTTCAAAAAAAAAGTCTTTGCGAGCTGGGACCGGTTTCAAGTGCCCCATCCCTTTGGACGCGGACTGTATGTCTGCGGGATGCCGATGTGGGTCCCGTCCGACGCCACCGACGCGGCGGTGGAAGCGAAGCGGATCGAACTGGAGAACGCACTCAATCGGATCACGACGGAAGCGGATGAAGAGATGCTGCGTTAATTCCGTTGTGTCCGTTTGGTCCGTTGCTCATAAACGATGTTATAGCCACATCGATTCAACGGACAAAACGGAAATAACGGACGTCACGAACGCCATGGATAAGTAAACGCATGTGGTATGCCATCTACAACGTGCTCTTGGTTTTCGCGTCTCTGGTCATTCTTCTGATTCTGCTGAGCAAGCAACGGTGCCGCCGCGGTCTGCCTCAGCGGCTTGGATGTCTTCCACAGGATCGTCCCGGGACGCTCGACACACGACCTGTGATCTGGGTGCATGCAGTGTCGTTGGGCGAGGTGATCGCGGCCGTGCCGCTCGTGCGTGAGCTGCATGGCCAAGAGCCAGGCTATCGGATCATCGTGACGACCGTCACCGAGACGGGGCGCGAAGCGGTCGAGCAACGTCTCGCCGGCGTGGCGGAGCATCGCTATGCGCCGCTGGATTTTCCATGGGTCGTGTCTGCGTTCATCAGTCGTCTGAATCCCGTCCTCTATCTCTTCGTCGAAACGGAAATCTGGCCGAATCTGTTACGGGCTCTCGCAAAGCGAGGCGTGCCGTCACTGTTGGTTAACGGGCGACTGTCCTCCCGCTCCTTCCGCGGCTATCGCCTCATCCAAGCGTTGATCGGACCGGCGCTGCGTGAGGTGACCTATTGCTTGATGCAGTCGGGACGCGACGCGGAACGCATACGCGCCTTGGGGGCCGTGCCCGAACGGGTCATGCGGACAGGCAACATCAAGTTTGATCAGCCGCTTCCGTCCCATCCACATGAAGAATCCCTGTCGAGGAATATGCTTCTGGCCCCGGGTGAGGAGCTGATCGTGGCCGGCAGCACACATCCGGGCGAAGAAGAACAGATTATCGCCTGTTATGCCCGGCTCCAACGGGATTTCCCTTCACTCGTCTTGCTGTTGGCGCCACGCCATATCGAGCGGGCTTCACAGGTACAGGCTACGATCGAATCGCAAGGCCTGACCGCGATCCGCCGGAGCGAATTGAAGCGGTCTGCGGGCATGGCAGGCAAACCCGGCGAGCCGCGTGTCGTGGTCCTCGACACGCGCGGGGAACTGGCTTCCGTGTATCGCGAGGCCGTGCTGTCGTTTGTCGGGGGGACACTCGCGCCGATCGGCGGCCATAACGTCCTCGAGCCGGCCGCATGGGGAGTTCCGGTATTCTTCGGTCCGCATACCGATCATTGCGCCGAAATGGCGCAGTTACTGCTGGCCGCGGGGGGAGCCCGGCGGATCGCGGGAATCGAAGACATGACCGCAGCTATGGCGAGCCTGCTTTGTGATCCGCACGCGCGTCGCGCCATGGGGCTTTCCGCCCGCCAGGTCGTCCTGGACAACCGTGGCGCGCTCGATCAGACGCTCGGCGTGATCGCCAACGTGCTTCACGGCGCTTCGTCGCAGAAGACGGAGACCTGTCACGATGGACGGGCCGCGCGACGAGCCGGCGGAGCGATGGACTCCTTGGCCCATTGACGTGGCGTGATGCGTCATCAATGGATCGGTGACCCGCAACCATGGATGCGCCCGTTGCTTCAGTTCATGGCCGTTCCCTACGGCCTTGTCGTCCGTGCGCGTAATCTCCTCTATGATCACGGCTGGAATCGGGTCCAACGGCTTCCGTGCCGGGTCGTGAGCATCGGCAATGTGACGGTCGGGGGAACCGGGAAGACCCCGGTTGTCATCTGGATCGCGGACTTTCTATCGGGGCGCGGCGTGCGGGTCGGCGTGTTGAGCCGGGGTTATCGTCGCAAGAGCGATGCGCGGCATCTGGTGGTCTCAGATGGACGAACTCTTTTGGCGAGTCCGACGGAGGCGGGGGACGAGCCGTATTTGATCGCCACGCGCTGTCCGCGCGCGGTGGTGGCGGTGGGCGCGGATCGCTATCGATTGGGCCGATGGGTGCTCAATCAATTTTCACTCGATTGTTTGCTCTTGGACGACGGCTTCCAACATCGCGCTCTGCATCGTGACGTCGATATCCTGCTCGTGGATGCCTCGGTCCCACACGCGCTTGATGCCCTCTTGCCGGCCGGCCAGCTTCGAGAACCGCTGTCCGCAGTTCGGCGTGCATCGGCGATCGTCTTGACCCGGGTTGATGCTGAACTCGATGTCGCGGCTGCCCGTGCCAGGCTCACTGCCGCCAACGACGCCGAGATCGATCCGATCCTGATTCGGTTTGACGCCGACGCCTATGTCGATGTCGCGACAGGCAAGGTCTATCCCCTGCAGGATGCCGTCGATCGACCGGTGGTCCTGTTCAGCGGGATCGGCAATGCCGGATCGTTTCGGCGCCTCGTCTCGAGCCTCGGGGTCAGCGTGCGTGACGAAGTGATCTTCCCCGACCATCATGCCTACACGAAGGCGGACATGGAAAAAGTGCGCGAGCGGGTGACACAATCAGGGTCTACTCTTTTACTGACAACGGAAAAAGATGCTGTGAAGATCGCCTCGCTCATCGATCCTGACGAGACCGTGTGGGCGGTGCGACTGAGCACGGAGATCGTCTCGGGGCGCGAGCGGCTGGAACGCATGCTCATGATGAGTGCTGAATGATGAGTATTGAATGGCCGAAAGACATGGGAGCGAGAGATGTCAAGGCTGAGAACACGTCCGGTACTCAGCACTCAGCACTCGACACTCATTCTCAGCACTTTCCTGTGGTGAGGCGGCTCTTGATTCGCGGTCCGAATTGGATCGGGGACGCCGTGATGTGCGAACCTGCGCTGAGCGCCGTCCGGGCTCTCTTCCCGGCAGCGCGGATTGCCTTACTCGTCAAACCGTCGATTGCCGAGCTGTTCGCCGGACATCCGGCCTGCGACGAGATTGTCCTTTACGACTCGCGAGCGCGCCATGCCGGACTCAGCGGGAAATGGCGATTGAGCAAGGACCTGAAGCGCGAAGGCTATGATCTCGCCGTTCTCTTTCAAAATGCGTTCGAGGCGGCCTTCCTCGCATGGCTGTCCGGCATTCCGCGTCGGTACGGATACGCCACCGATGGCCGAGGGTGGCTCTTGACGGACCCGGTTGCGGTGGCCGATCAGAGCAAGGCGGCGCATCAGACCCGGTATTATGTAGACCTGCTTCGCCCGCTCGGCTGGGATGGTCAAGCGCGCGCGCCGCGGCTGGTGGTGTCTGACTCCGAGAGCCAGGCCATAGAGCAGCGGCTCGCGGCTGCCGGTATCGGCTCATCGGAGCGGTTGATCGGACTCAATCCCGGTTCGACCTACGGAGGCGCCAAGCGATGGCTGCCGGAGCGATTCGCCGACGTGGCGGACCGGTTGGCCTCCAGTCATAGCGCGCGGATTGTCATCGTCGGGGCGGCGGGCGAGGAAATCTTAGGGCAGACCATCGCCGGTGCCATGCGGACGAAAGCAATCGTCCTGTCGGGCCGGACGTCGATCCGCGAACTCATGGCGGTGGTTCAACGTTGTCATCTTTTTCTCACCAATGATACGGGGCCGATGCATATCGCCGCCGCGCTCGGCGTGCCGGTCGTGGCGATCTTTGGTCCCACCAACTCGCGTACGACCTCGCCGTGGGGGGATGCGCATCGGATCGTGCGCCGGCCGGTCGAGTGCTCCCCGTGTCTATTGCGCGAATGCCCGATCGATCATCGTTGCATGACCCATATCTCGGTTGATGATGTCTATCAAGCGGCAGTCGAACAGCTCCAAACGATGAATGTTGAATGTGAAATGATGAATGCCGGCATCTCCGATCAGAATCCCAACCGTGGCGCTCAGCCCTCCTCAGTGCAGACCGCTCCGTCCTCCGTCCTCCGTCCTCAGTCCTTGTCTTTGAGCGGCGTGACCGTCTTCTTGGATCGCGACGGCACGCTGAATCGCGATACCGGTTATGTTCGTAGTGCTCAGGAGCTGGAGCTATTGCCCGCCGTTCCCGAATCACTGGCCCGCTTGAATCAGGCCGGTGCGCGCCTGGTGCTGATTACCAACCAATCCGGTATTGCGCGCGGCCTGCTGACCGTCGACTCTCTCAGAGCGATCCATGAAGACCTCTGCGCGCGGCTGCAACAAGGCGGAGCACGGCTGGACGCCATTTACTATTGTCCACACCATCCTGACGATCAATGCGGCTGCCGCAAGCCTCAGATAGGGATGATCACGCGCGCCGTCTCAGACCTGGATCTCGATCTTGCCCGCTCGTATGTGGTGGGTGACCAGACGCGTGATGTAGAATTGGCCAGGCGTATCGGCGCCCGTAGCATCTTGGTGACGACCGGACCCACGAGTCATCAAGCGCTCGCATCGATGCAAGCCGAAGGTGTGTCGGCGGATTATGTGTCGCCGTCGTTCGACGATGCAGTGAATTGGGTTTTCGCGGACGTGAAGGCCCGTTATCCGCTATCCGTTAACCGTTAACCGTGCGAGTCCATGCCTTACCGATTCACGTATACCGATTCACGTTTAACGTCCGTGCCGGATTACCGCCGCATATTAATTATCAAACCCAGTTCTTTAGGAGATGTGGTGCACGCGCTTCCGGTGTTGGCCGCGCTACGAGACGCCTTTCCCAAGGCGCATCTCGCGTGGCTGGTGAAGCGCCAATGGGCGGGCCTGCTCGAACGGGCCGAGGGGTTGGACGCAATCTTCAGCATGGACCCCCGTCTGATGGGGTGGTTGGCGGTGGTTCCTCAACTGCGGGCGGCCCGGTTCGATCTTGTGATCGATTTACAAGGTCTGTTTCGAAGCGGCGCGATGGCATGGATGACGGGGTGTACGAATCGTGTCGGATTCGCCAACGGACGTGAAGGCAGTCCGCTGTTGTATTCTTCCCGCGTGCCTGTGCCGGCGGGCGAGATGCATGCGGTCGACCGCTACCTGCTCGCGGCGCGCGCGGTGGGGGCTCACGTCAACGGACCGCCAGAGTTTCGCCTGAGTCCGCCGGCGCGGGACCGAGAGGAAATTGTTCGGTTGCTGGAACGACACGGTCTTCAGGCCGGTGAGCCCTGGATCGCCATCAATGTTTCGGCTCGATGGCCGACGAAGCGCTGGCCGGTTGAGTCATTTGCAATGGTGGGCGACCGACTTCAACGAGAGGGCCTCGGCCCCGTCGTGTTGATCGGCGGACCGGATGACCGCACGCAGACGGAGGCAGTGGCCTCGCGCATGCAACGCGCGCCGATCAATGTGACGGGCGAGACGTCCCCGGGTCTCCTACCGGCTCTCCTGGCCTCTGCGTCGGTCCTGCTGACGAATGATTCGGGACCGATGCATATTGCCGCGGCGGTCGGGACGCCCGTTGTCGCGCTGTTCGGGCCGACGAGTCCGATTCGAACCGGTCCCTATGGCCGGACGCACCGCGTTCTTCGTGCTGATATTGCTTGTAGCCCGTGCTTCAGTCGTGTGTGCCGAAACCCCGTTTCGTTGGCATGCCTCACGGTCATCACTCCCGAGGCCGTCGTGAAGGCCGTGCGCGATCAGTTGGAAAGAGCAGGATGCTGAAAACGGCTTATTTCACCCACCCGACCCCGGCGTGCCAAGACACGCCATTTCCCGAGCTTCGTTCTCAAATGGTAACTGCCGGATGAATATCCTTCTTGTCAGGCCAGACGGCATTGGAGATCAAATCCTCTGTCTGCCCGTGGCCTCGGCCATCCGTCGCGCCATGCCGGCGGCGCGTCTTTCTTTCCTCTCCAGCGCGTATGCTGCGCCGCTGTTCGATCATCA
>DATFCE010000056.1:0-3280 GCA_035253365.1 Nitrospiraceae bacterium | reverse complement strand
GCTCTACGTAGCATCCAAAATCATCAGTCATTGTTCCATTACATCACATCACCACTCTACGTCTTTAAACGTAATCCTCACTCCGCTATTCGTCTCTTATATCTTCATGTTAATTTCGTACTTACTTTGCCGACAGTCGATGGCGGACACCAATTCGTGGGGTCGCAGTGGATCGTCACTTTCTGACGCGTCATTTTCTAACGCATCATTTAAAGAGGCTGCCATGTCAACGATGAAACATATGAGCGTGCGTCTGATCGGATTCGGGCTTGTTCCTGGTATTTTGTGGCTCACGGCATGTTCGCATACCGTTGAGCCCCATCGTCCGCAGGCCGCCAAGATGGCACCGGTCGGTGTGAAACTCTCTCCGAGACAACCACAGCGGGTGACACCACAACCGTCACTGCCGATGACCCAGCCGGTTGAATCAGTCGTACCCATTACGCTGACCGGCGATCTGACGCCGTTATACAAGGCTGTCACCGCCGGCGTGCCGGAGTCGTTTGACGAAAAACGAAACCCGCTCGGCGCGGATTTTCGATGGAACTTCAAGCGGCAAGGTGAACCGCAGGTCACAGTTCAGAACGGCCATCTAGCGGTTCATGCGGAATATCGAGGGGACATTGAGGCCAGGAGCACGACCGGCCGCGGTTGCCGACTGGATCCGGTGTATCCGCTCGTCGATTGGAATGCTCGCTTGCAGACGAAGCAAGAAGGACAGAATCTAATCCTCCAGCCGGAGAACCCTCAGGTGTCCATCGGGCTCAAGCCCGGGGGGGATGACCGATGCAACATGTTCGCGATGCCGCTCAAAGAGCAACTGATGGAAGTCCTGAACCATGAGGAAATCAAGACGCAGATCGCGAACGCGATTACTGAAGCAGGAGTCGCCATTCCCATCCATCCCGTGTGGGAAACTCTCAATGGCCCGTATATGGCGCCCGTGACCTCGCTCAACAGCCGTCTGTGCATCTACCCCCATCCGTCCGAGGTCACCGTCGGGCCGTTGGAAGGCACGCTTCAGCAGGCCGTGCTTCGAGGCGCGGCCAAGGTGGAGGCGCTCGCGGTGTTGCAGCAGTCATGTGAGAAGCCTCGCAGCGAGCCTGATAGAATCACCAGCGGTCCCCCTTCGTCTCCATTCGGTCATCCCTTCACCTTGAACACCATGCTGCCGGTCCCCTATCAAGTCTTCAGTCAGGGACTGCAGGAGAAGCTCTTTCATACCGATGTCTCGCTGCCCGAAGAAGGCATGTTCGGGGATAAAAAAATGACGATCGAAAAGGTCGCCGTGTCCGAAGCCGGTGGGAATGCGCTGATTACGGTGGAGACCAGTGGATACGTCAATGGCCCCATCTACTACTCAGGTCGGCCCCGGCTGGAAGGGACAACGCTGACCATCCCCGATCTCCAGATGGATACAGAAACACGCAAAATGCTCGATGCGGAAAAGGCAGGGCTCTGGAGCCGGGTTGATCAAGCATTGAAGGAAAAGGTGCGCCGGGCGGCACGCATGGATTTGGCTGATCAAATCGCGGCAGTGCGGAACGCGGCGGCGGGCCATCATAAAGCAACGGATCTGGCTCTTGATATCGGAGTCGTGCAGGTACGCCCGCAACAGGTGTATGCGACCGCTCAAGGTCTCATGACGGATTTAGCCGTTGAAGGCACGGCAAAGGCCGATGGGCGGCTGAATGTCGACACGGCACCATCGGCATCGGGCAATCCGACGGGGTCGACGTCACCCCAACCAATGCCGCCCCAACTGGGAGAGACGGAAAAGCGGAGACAGGAACTCTTGGAGAGCCCAAATGTCCGGCCTTAGGCATAGTGTTCACGCATGATTGCTGTCGCTCTCCTGCTTTAGCGTTCTAGTTCCGAATCGCTTGTGTCTTATCCGTCGTGGCGACGGCGAATAGACGGATGCTCAAAGCGTTTCCCCCGGGTCTTTACCGAGGGACATGCTTAACCCATCCCCAAACACATTCATTTACTTTCTAAGAAGCCATACCCTGTCCCTCGTGGGAAAATGACGGTTTACAGCCTACACCGCGGAGGGCAGCCGCCCGACATCACAGACTCATGCTTTTGGCCTATTAGAATCACAACCTAAATCGAGGTGGATCATGACACGTCACGCTGTTCGGATCGCTATCCTCCTTGTCTTTTGTATATTGCCCTTTGAGGATCTGATTGTCGCCAATCCCGCGTATGCCGAGGTCAATGATTTGAAGCCGGGTCAGTGGTCGGGCGGCGGAGGTGTTGGCTTTTTGGGCAATACACCGGATGGAGCCGTCGAATTTGCATTCAATGGACATGCCGATTATTTCTTGGCACGCAATTTCTCGGTGGGGCCATTAGCGCAGTATGCCGGCGCGGGGAACGACTTTTTGTTCGGCATGTCCGCCCAAGCCAGGTATTGGTGGGATATTCCTAATACCAAGAATTTGGCGAAGCTGGTGCTTCAGGGCGGTATTGGCTTCGTTCGGGCCGGCATCAAGGACAATGACTTCGGCTTTGCCAACACCTACACCTCGTTTTTGATCCCCATTGGCGTGGGCGTTGACTATACCGTGAGCAAACAGCTCGCCGTTACGGCCGACTTTTTACTCAACTTTACTTCTCTCGGGGAATCCTTTCGAGTGGCCAATCGAGAATTCGATTACCACACGAATGTCATGCCGGCTTTGTATTTTGGCGTGCGGTTCTAAGACCGACACGTGAGTTTCATCGCCCTTCTCCGCCGACACGTGAGGATGCGGGGATGGCCCCGCATCCCTGCATGGAAGCGCCTCAGCTTTCCCCTCATCTGAAACGTCGCCTCTCATAAGATCACGATCAACAAAGCTTTTCATCCTCCGCGTTCGACCGATTCAGTGGCACTGTGGTTGCTCAAGGTCTGCTCACATTCCTGTCGCATGACTCAAGAAGGGAGGTGAATACCGATGCGGCAGCGGATGGGCCACGAGATAGCCACCACTACACTGATCAATCTTGAGGAGGATGTATGTCGAAGACAATGGAACAGGCCTCTCTAACAGGAGGCTCGCCGGCCGGGCGGATCGAGCATGCGATGAGCGCGCAGGAACAAGATCGGAAAGAGCGTCGATTCGGTATCAAGGAAATCGGAATTCTTCTGGCCGTGTCCGCGACTTTAGTCGGACTGATCGCTTACGGCGTGTATTCACACGGGGCTCGCGCTACGAGCCGCATGGCTTCTAGTACCGCGCAGGCACCGCTTACGCCTGCGAGCGAAGCGCCGGTCGCTTCAGCAGCCGCTCCC
>DATFCE010000055.1:0-4243 GCA_035253365.1 Nitrospiraceae bacterium | reverse complement strand
AGGCCGATAAGGCGACCCCGTCGGAATTCCTGGTTGCGCTGGACCACACATTGGTTTCGAGCGGCATTCCAACGCAGTCTGTCGCTGCGAAGTAATGCGAGTTCACTCCGTGTCATTCGTCCGGCAGTAGGCGAAGCATTTGGGCGCTCGTGCCGCGAATGCAGCATGAGCGCTCTTCCACTACTCATCCGGTGCACTGAGCCAAACGATTAGGTCGGAGGGCGGACCTTCACTTTCACCTGCGTTCCCGGTCTTAGTTCATCGGTGGCACGTGCGACTATCTGCTCTCCGGCTTGGAGATCGCCGAATACTTCCGTGAGGTTGGCCACCGACTGTCCCTTTTGGACGGTGACCCACTCGGTCTTTTCCTCGCGGATGCGGATTACGAACGTGTGTTCGGTCGTTGTCACTACCGCCTTCATGGGAACGAACAGCGTCGGCCGGGATCGACGCACGGGCCATTCCACCTCCGGGAACATGCCCGGCGCTAATCGGCCCGAAGGATTGTCCACATCCAACTCGATGGGCATGGTGCGGGTCTTCACTTCAACGGTTCTCGCAATACGCGCGATCGTGCCGGCAAAGGTTTCCCCGGGGTAGGTGGGGACGGTAAACTTCACACTCTGCCCAGGGACGATGTCCCCGACATTGGCTTCGGGGACCGGCACTATAAGGCGAAGGCGGGTATTGTGTTCGAGGCGTATCATCGGCAGGTTCCCTCCCGGTCCTCCAGTCGGTCCTACTAGAGCGCCGGGGTGGGCATTGCGTTCCGTGATGACTCCGTCGAACGGGGCGGCAATGGTGAGGTAGGCTTCCATGTTTGTCAGTGAGTTGACCCGGGCCTGATCGGCTTCCATGGCCCTTTTGGCGATTTCCAAATCATTCGGGGCCACGACTCCCGGAGTCGCGGCGGCGGAAGCCAAGCGTCTGTGGGTGATCTCATCCGACCGCAATTTAGCCTCCGCCTCGACCCGTTGCGCCGCGAGCTCAGGGGCCATGAGACGCACGAGGACCTGCCCCCGTTTCACCTGTGATCCCCGATCGACTCCGATCCACTGGAGAATCGCGGTGACTTTCGGATAGAGATCGACGGACAAGTACGGATGAAGCTCACCCGGGAGCCGGGCAGTCCGATCCAGTTGTTGCTCGATGACGTGCACCACCTCCACGCTCGGGGAGGAACCTGGAGACGGGGATGGAGAAATGGACGGTTTGCTCGATGGCGGACTCTCACGGTGTGCTTTGTCGATCGTCTTTCCGTCGTTGTCCGTAAGAAAGAGGAGGGCTATCGCAAGAACCAGCATGACGAATATGCCGCCCGCCCATGACAGTCGTTTCATAGAGAGAATGTGATTCTGCTTCATGGCGTCATGTGGTCTAAAACCGCTGTGGCCCGTCGTAGTGAGGACTCCCCGGATCAGTCGGATCGAGCGAGGGTGATGCGGCGATACTTCGGCCCTTGATGAGTGTGAACACCGTCGGCAAGACCGTCAAGGTCGCCAGTGTGGCCGCCATGAGTCCGCCGATGACCGCGCGTCCGAGCGGAGCGGTCTGCTCCCCCCCTCGCCCAGCGCCAGCGCCATGGGAATCATGCCGGCCATCATGGCCAAGCTCGTCATCAGAATGGGGCGCAGCCGTGCTTGGGCCCCTTCTATGGCGGCTTCCGCAGCGGAACGCCCGGCCTGCCACCGCGCCTCGGCAAAGGAAACCAACAGAATGGCATTGGCCACCGCTACGCCGACCGCCATGATGGCGCCCAAGAATGATTGGACGTTGAGCGTGGTGCTGGTCAACAGTAAAGCCAGCAGCACTCCGGCCAGAACCGACGGCATGGTTGAAAGAACGATGACGGCGTTACGCAAAGATTGAAAATTCGCCGCCAATAACAAACAGATCACGGCGATCGCCAGGCCCAGACCGACTTGCAGCCCGGCGAGCGTCTCACGCATCGGGGCGACTTGCCCTCGCAACGCCACGGTCACGCCTCGCGGCGGTTGTCCCACCCGGTCAATTGCCGCCGAGACGCGATCTCCCGCATGGCCGAGATCCTCGCCGGAAACATTCGCGGTCAGTGTCACCATGCGCTGCATGTTGTAGCGGGCGTACTCGCCGACCATCGTCCCCTGAGCCACGTCCGCCACATCGCGGAGCAGCGGCCGCGGCGCGCCGTTGGGCATGATCGGGATATTCCGCACGTCCTCGACAGAAGACATCTGCGCCTGAGGAATTTCGATTTGCACTTGATACGCGTTGCCGGATGTGGGATCTCGCCAGAAGATGGGCTGCACAAAACGGCTGGATGACGTTGCGGAGACCAAGGAGCGCGCGACATCGGACATGTACACACCGAGTTGACCCGCCCGCACGCGGTTTACCAATATTTCGACGGTCGGATAGTCGAGAGGTTGCCCGAACTGAAGGTCCCGGAGTGTGGGAATCGTCGCCATCTCCCGCATCAATCGGTCCGCATAGGCGCGGTTAGCCTCCAGTTTGGGGCCGCTGACCGCCACCTCAATCGAGGTGGGCGCTCCCATGCTCATAACTTGGCTCACAATATCACCGGCCTCGAAGGAATATTTTGTTCCAGGAAACAACCGGGGCAGCTTCTCTCGAAGTCGCTCTTTGACCTGTTCAACGGTCAACTCAGTGTGTCGCTTGAGTGCCACGAGCAACACGGCCTCCTGGGGCCCGCTCGTCCACAGATGAATGGTATTGACGGGGTAACTGGCAGGATGGACGCCGACAAATCCCTGGGAGATGACCACGTTCTCAGGACCGACCTCGTCCCGAATCGCGTCCAACACCTGTTGGGCGAGGACCTCGGTCCGCTCGACTCGGGTGCCGTCCGGCGCCCGCACGCGAAGCTGGAACTGACCCGTGTCCACGGCGGGAAACATCTCCATGCCGAGCCGTCCGAGCAGAGCCCACACGATCAGGCTCGCCACGATGAGATACGCCGGGATCACCACCCAACGAAAACGCACCAGCGGTTGCAACAACCGGCCATAGCGTCTTTGCACTCGAAGAAATGTCTCGGGTTCCGACTCATGGGAAGCAGTGGCGTGGGGATCTCCCAAGAGCCACGTGGCCAGCACCGGCACCAGCGTGCTGGCGAGAAGATAGGAAGCCGCCATCGCAAACCCCACGGCCAGCGCCAGCGGGATAAAGAGCGCGCGGCCTACGCCGAACATGAAAAACGAGGGCAGGAAGACCGCCAGCACGCAGAGCATCGCGACCAATCGTGGAACCGCGACTTCCCGTCCGGAGTCGATCACCGCCCGGGCGGACCGTTTCCCCTGGATCTTATGGGCATGGATATTTTCAATCGCCACGGTGGACTCGTCGACCAGGACGCCGACGGCCAGCGCCAAGCCGCCCAGAGTCATGATGTTGATCGTTTGTCCCACGGCCCACAGGGCCACGACCGCCGACAGGAGGGCAAAGGGAATCGTCAACAGCACGATGAGGGCGCTGCGCCAGTCGCGCAAAAACAGAAGCACCATCAGCCCGGTCAGAAGCGCGCCGAGAACCCCTTCGGTCGCCAAGGATCGAACCGCGTTCTTGATGTAGAGCGACTGGTCGAACTCGAAACTAATGGCAATGTCATCGGGAACCAGCGATTGGAACGTCGGGATCGCCTTCTTGACGCGATCGACGACCGCCAGTGTCGAGGCATCAGCGCGTTTGGTGACCGGAATATAGACGGCGCGCCGGCCGTTGACTAAAGCATAGGAGGTCACGATGTCGGTGCTGTTCTCGACGATGCCGATGTCCCGAAGATAGACACTGGGGCCGGCCCCCGTCCTGATCGGAAGATCTCCGAAATCACGGATCGCCGGAATGACCGAATTGACCGAGCTGATCCGTGTGAAATCGCCGATCCGTACGTTGCCGGCGGGAGAGATCAGATTTCCTTTGTTGACGGCCTGGACCACTTCTTCGGGCGACATGTGGTAGGCCCGCATCCGCTCGGGATCGATGTGAACGACCACTGTGCGGGCATTGCCGCCGAAGGGGGGCGGTGCCGAAACCCCGGGCAGGGTGGCAAACATCGGGCGGACACGGAACAAGGCCAGGTCCTGAATTTCTCCCACGCTCCGGCTTTCACTGTGGAAGACCAACGAGCCGACCGGCACGCTGCCCGCATCAAACCGCACAATGAAGGGCGGAACTGTGCCGGGCGGCATGAAGGCCCACGAGCGATTCACATAGGCCACCGTTTGGGCCAGCGCCTGATTCATGT
>DATFCE010000054.1:0-27871 GCA_035253365.1 Nitrospiraceae bacterium | reverse complement strand
TAGCGGTCGACGACAATCTCATCGGATTGAGCCGTCTCCAGGGTCAGTTCTAAAACCACGTTAACCAGGTCGCTGTCTCTGTCGAGTTCATCGAGTGCTGCTTCAAACAGATCGCGCTGCATATCGAGATCCATTCCCTCTGGGCCGTTGAGGCAAATAAGGCCTGCATGTATTTCAGCCCGCTGATACTGACCGCGCGTTCCCGGTGCGGCCTCTGGCCCACGAAAGTCGTAGGCGTTGCGGGTTACAAGGGTCCAATCGCCTTCAAGGACGATTTTCAGCAAGTCCCAATCCTTGATGCCCTGGCGACCGATCCAGACGACATGAGAGCTTTCGCCATGGCCGCGCTCGCGCGCCATGTGTACCAACTCAGGACTCAGACATTCATCAATGAGAAGCTTCATGTCGCCGTCGCCGAAGGACCTTCCGCGAGGGCGACATTGCCGTAGGGCGCCGCGCTTGCCGCGGACGACCCCGGGGCGGGGTCGCCTTGGCGTAGAGAATTGCCAAATCGATAAGCTCTCGTGTCAGGCTTGGATAGGCCTTCTGAAGCTGGTGCATCGGAACGCCTGAGGCAGCAGATGCCGCAACGTCGTAGACAGGCACACGCGTTCCCTTGATCACGGGTGTACCGCCCAGAATTTCCGGATCTTCCGTCACGGCGGCACGAGCACGCGTCAGCTTGTCATGTTCGGCCAACGTGTCCGCAATGAAGCGATCGAAGTTCAGCGTCAGGAAGTGATGCTCGATCTTCCAATTGGGACGCTTGTCTCGCCACGTCTTGATCAGCCGAACGGCGGCCTTCGCCTTCACCTCGCTATACAGCGTGTCGATCGCATATTTCCGCTCTTGTGCTGTCAGCGATGGTGCGGCGTCATAATAGAAACGAATGAGCGTACAAGCCCATGCCCAAACCCGCCGGCTATCCTCGTTTGTATAGAGATCCTCGGGCAGGATGTGTTCGTCGATCAACCGGTTGACGTCGCGCACGTCGACGCCGGCCACGACGGCAGCCTCGGGGGTCGTGAGCAGTTCAGGCTCGGTGGACATTGCAACACCAATAATTCTTCCGATCCGTCGTAAGATATAACCTCTTGAGTCGAAAAACAAGGTCCGTGAGTAAGGCTATCCGTGGTCATGGCTCTCATCCTTACCTTCGTTCCTGATGCCACGAGCTGTATTTAACCCCTTGTTTTCTAAGTTGATTTGGCAAGTGACCGTTAATAGGTCACGATCCGCTTTTGATTCAGATCAATTGCAAACCTGGCTTCAATTTCATCATTTGGACCGTTCCGGCGGCAGATCATGCGGCAACTCGATTGGGCAACGATAGCGTGGAGTATTTGGACGGCGTTGCTTGCCATCGCCCTTCTTTATCTGCTGTTCTATCCGTGAGGTCGCCTCAGTTAGCCCCTTCCTTTTTCAGCACAATCCGCAAACCGAAGCGGCGTTTGGCAAACCGTGAGTTTCTCTGAGAGAATCCCGTGAAAAGCGCGAGGTCGGCCGCCGTACCTGTGATCTCCTGCGTCATCTTTGTAATCGCGTTCGACGGGAGGCAGAGAGAACGCAGCCGACGAAGGGGCAGTGATAGCGACGCGGGCATGAAATGCCCGCGGGCACCGAGGCGACTGCAGTCGCGAGACCGGTTAAGAAGGCACCCGCGTTCGGGGCAGTGATAGCGGCGCCGGCATGCAATGCCGGCGGCCCCTAACGCGAGAGCCTCCGGCGAGCGACACCGTATCGCGCAAGGGATCGAAGCCGGACGGCCGAGACGCGTCAGCGGCTCGGTTCACGAGAGCCCGGTCCGCGGCTAGCGGATGCGCCCAAGCAAAGACTCCGCTTAGATTTGAGATTTAAATTTCCTCTCGCGCATTCGTCTGCGCGTCATAGATCCTGATCTGAAGCATGGGAAAACGCCTCTTTAGCTCTGCTCCACCTGCCCTTGCGCCGTCTTTGGTTGCAAATTCGGTTTTGAGTCGGCCGTCCACTTTCGAGCGCGTAACCAGAGGCCGGCAGTTCACGGTTGGCTGCAACCATTTTCTTCCTTGTATGCAGTGAGGCGGTTGGAGTGATGGTTAGCGTGAGTCGCCCAAACCACGCTAGTGCCACCTGCACGACCGTGAGGATCGACCATCGCACGTTGTGGATGGATGTCCCGCATTGGAGTTCCATCAAGGATGGGCACTTGCGTCGTCCGAACAGTCGGAGGGCTTCCCGCTCGCGCGGATGCAGGCACGATACAGCCACGGCTCGACATAGCTGCCCTTCCAGATACCCCGACCGGCACGCTCGGCATCGCGCTGAGCCCCGGTGTACCTGCCTTTCGAGTATTGAAACCAATCCAAAGCAAGGCCATTGCGCACGAGCCATTCGCCGAGATCGGCGCCGTCGACAGAACACGTCGCAACGGTGCGGCCATATGGGTCGAGGCTGAGCGGGACACAGTTGACGGGGCGCCGCGCAATGTAAGCGCTGAGGTCATTTGCCGCCTGGGCGCCACAACGATACTGAGAGCTGTCCTCGCCCCGGCACAACTGGCTGCTCTCCGGCGCATCGATGCCCCAGAGCCGGATGCGCGTTCCATGAATTTCCAGCGTGTCGCCGTCAATAACGCTCGTCTGACCGACAAGGTTGTCGGCCAGAGCCCCACTCGATAACAGCAGGAGCATCGATACAAGGGCTCGGCGTTTGCTCATGACGTTGGCTACCATCGATTACCGCAGATCGCGGGGATTGGATTTCGGCCAGTTCTCAAGCGGCTTCAGTTCAGGCAGGTTCTCTGGCCGCTCGGGATAGTGAAACTCCGTGCCGCGCAACCAACGGCCCTCGAAGCGATCCCAGAACAGGATCGCATCCATCTGCCAGGTGAACTCATAGACTCTCCAGACACCGTCGCTCTCTATGACTTCACCAGTCGCGTTGAAGGGCAGGCTGTTGAGTTTGCAGAGAGCGTAGATCTCATCCCAGTGCTCGCGGATATAGCGGTCCTCAAGTGCTACGTGATAGGGCCGGTCGGCACGCCAGCGCGGCCCGCCTCCACGCGGATAAAAGCCTTGGCGCGGCATGAGGAATTCGGGGATGCGCGCAATCGCCTTGCCGATCCGGCGCGCCTCATCCGAAGAGAGCTTGCTCACGCCGAAGCTGTAGCGCTGCGCGTCGTCGCGGCAATAAAGCCACGCGAGGGTCACGCCGTTGGCGTCCCTGACCACATAACACTCGGAATTTTCCCGGACCAAGGTCCAGGGAGGCTTGAAACGACGGCTTGACTCCATGAGAACAAAATAAGAACATGATCCATCGATGGTCAACCTGGAACGGGCCATGTCCTCGGTTTCTCAGCCGAACGAACAGGACGATGGGCTGGAAGCCGCCGTCGACCAGGCTGTCGCCATTTGCGGCGGCGATCCGCGTGCGACTGTTCGCGCGCTGATCGTCGCGAACAACCTTTTGGAATCGGAGATTGCTGAGCTGAAGAAGGCCGTATCGCATGCCTACACGCGCGGACGCTTTCGGACCTACACAGGATAGACCTCAGGCGGTGAAGTCTCGATGAAGCATCAGGACAAGCTTTCTTTCATCACGGACGACCAGGCCGAGCAGATGGGAGTTGATATGGCGATCCAGTTCATGCTCGCGACGCTATTTCAGATCGTGTCGGAAATGGCTGATGACCCACGCGGCTTTCGCACGCATGTTCATGGGGAACTTTCCGATCTCATGGCGACCTATAAGCTGCCATCGATGCCTGAGGATACCGAGCGAAAGGTTCGAGCCGCTGCCGGCAAGATTCTCGACGGCATCATGATGCGCTCTTTTGAACAAAACGGGGTGAAGAAGGCTTCGTGACGGCCGGGAATGCGGACCAACGATTTTCAGATGCGCGGAGTGGGTTCGCCAGGCGAACTCGTTGCCCATGATCGTCGAGAGCGAACGCTGAAATGTGCAATCTGTATTCGATCACCACGAACCAGGCGGCGATTGCCGGCCTGTTCAGACGGATGAACCGGTACGTCGGCAACCTGCCGCCGATGCCTGGTGTTTTTCCCGACTATCCGGCACCGGTGATCCGCAACATCGGTGATGCCCAGGAGATGGTGTTGATGCGCTGGGGCATGCCGCCGCCACCGAGGAATGGTGGTCCGCCAGTAACCAACATTCGCAACACATCCTCTCCTCACTGGCGCGGTTGGCTGAAGCCGGAGAACCGCTGTCTGGTGCCTGCGAACAGCTTTGCTGAATACGCTCCGGAGCCGAATCCGGAGACCAGGAAGAAGGACGTCGTCTGGTTTGCACTCGAGGGCAGCCGGCCGCTGTTTTGCTTTGCCGGCATCTGGACCGAGTTCAAAGGAGACCGCGGCACGAAATCGAAGCCGATTCCCGGGCCTCACCTGGTCTATGGTTTCTTGACGACGTCGCCGAACGCCATCGTCGCGCCGATCCACCCGAAGGCAATGCCTGTGATCCTGACGACCGAGGAAGAACGCGACGTCTGGCTACGTGCTCCGTGGGACGAGGCGAAGGTATTGCAGCGTCCGCTGCCCGATAATGCGCTGCAGATCGTCATGCGCGGAGCCGACAAGGAAGACAAGGCGGCGGCGTAGGCACGCATGCATGCAGTGCCGGAACCCACGGAGTGACTGAAGGACTCTCTCTCCTGGCTGGCCTCGCAGATGATCTCATTGCGATTTCAGCGAGAATCATCGAGCGTGCAGCTCTAACAGGGGGACAATTGTGCTAGCGTCCACGGCCGCATCATATCTTGAGACGCTCAATCCGGAACAGCGACGAGCCGTCGAGCACGGGGTCACCGCCGATAGTCATGTCGGAGCTCCCCTGCTGGTCATCGCCGGCGCCGGGTCCGGCAAGACGAATACCCTTGCGCACCGTGTTGCCCACCTCATCGTCAACGGGGCTGGCCCGCGTCGAATCTTGCTGATGACGTTCTCGCGGCGCGCTGCGTCCGAGATGTCGAGGCGCGTCGAGCGGATCGCTCGCAAGGTCCTTGGCGCTGATGCCAGGATCATGACCGACGCCCTCAGTTGGGCCGGCACTTTCCATGGTATTGGTGCCCGACTGCTTCGTGAATATGCCGACCAGATCGGCCTCAATCCCGCCTTTACCATTCATGATCGCGAGGACTCGGCGGACCTGATGAATCTGGTCCGGCACGAGCGCGGGCTCTCGAAGACCGAAAGCCGTTTTCCCGCCAAGGGCACCTGCCTTTCGATCTATTCCCGCTGCGTCAACGCCGAGACGCCGCTTGAAGAGGTACTCGGAGCGTCATACCCATGGTGCTCGGGCTGGGCCGCGGAGCTCAAAGATCTTTTTGCGGCATACGTCCAGGCCAAGCAAGAGCAGAACGTCCTCGATTACGATGACCTTCTTCTGTACTGGGCGCAGATGATGGACGACGCCGCCATCGCCGATGATGTCGGCGGCCGCTTCGATCACGTGCTCGTCGACGAATACCAGGACACGAACCGTCTTCAGTCGTCAGTTCTGCTGGCGTTGAAGCCCGGCGGTCGCGGTCTCACGGTGGTCGGCGACGACGCGCAATCGATCTATTCCTTCCGGGCCGCCACGGTCCGCAACATTCTCGATTTTCCCGAACAGTTCAGTCCGCGGGCGGAGATCGTCACCCTCGATCGCAATTATCGTTCGACCCAGCCGATTCTTTCCGCCGCAAACGGCGTCATTGATCTCGCCAGGGAGCGCTTCACCAAGAACCTATGGACGGAGCGCACGTCATCCGCAAAACCTCGCCTGATCGCCGTACGAGACGAAGCCGACCAGGCGCGCTACATCGTCGAGCGCATTCTCGAAAACCGCGAGGAAGGAGCGCTCCTCAAACAACAGGCGGTGCTCTTCCGTACCTCCTCGCACAGCGGGCCCCTGGAGATCGAACTCACCCGTCGCAACATCCCGTTCGTGAAGTTCGGCGGCCTGAAGTTTCTCGACGCCGCTCATGTCAAGGACGTACTTGCGCTGCTGCGGTTCGTCGAAAATCCACGCGACCGCGTCGCCGGCTTCCGCGTACTGCACCTGTTACCGGGCATCGGTCCTGCTTCCGCGCAACGCATACTCGACCAGATGGCGGAGGCCACCGACCCACTCAGCGCACTTTGCAGTCTGCCCTGCCCGCCCCGCGCAGGCGACGACTGGGTTGTCTTTGTAGGAACGATCGGAAACCTCAGGTATTCGGAATGGCCGTCGGACCTTGAACGTACCTGCCTCTGGTACGAACCGCATCTTGAGCGCATCCACGAAGACGCCGCGGTTCGCCGCGCCGATCTCGTTCAGCTAGAGCAGATAGCCGGCGGGTACCCTTCGCGTGAACGCTTCCTCACCGAACTCACCCTGGATCCACCGGATGCGACCAGCGACCAGGCCGGCGTGCCGTTGTTGGACGAGGACTACCTCGTTTTATCGACCATCCATTCGGCCAAGGGCCAGGAATGGAAATCGGTATATGTGCTGAACGTGGTCGACGGTTGCATGCCGTCGGATTTGGGAGCCGGCACTTCCGCCGAACTCGAGGAGGAGCGCCGTCTGCTCTATGTCGCGATGACGAGGGCAAAGGACGATCTGCATCTGATGGTCCCGCAACGCTTCTTCACGCACGGTCAGCATTCACAGGGCGACCGCCACGTCTACGCATCGAGAACGCGTTTTATTCCCGAGAAACTGCTTGGACTATTCGAGCGTACGAATTGGCCGCTAGTCCCTTCGGGGGCCACTGTGCGAAACCCAAGTCAAGGTCCACGAATCGACATCGGGGCGCGCGTACGCGGAATGTGGCGCTAGACCGCCTGATGCGTCGCCCCGCCCGCGGAAACTGGAGCCATTGCGAAGTCGACCCCCTGCTCAGTGAGAGCACCAGGAACGAAAGGCCGGGCGCAAGGATTCACTCGGCGGGAGAACTCGATGCTTAGGACCGTTGAGCGGCGCCCCACGATCCGGACACTCCACGGTTGGGCAATCTCGATGCTGAAGGAAGCCGGCGCCATCCACGAGTGCGAGGAGCACGGCTGGATGCTGGACCGCGCCGACCCACACGCCCGCGAGCGCGCCTTCGACGTCGCCCGCCGGGATCCGCCTGCGGGCGTCTCTCCGCAGGCTGCCGCGGTCGCAATGGCGGAGGTGCTCGACTCGATGGGAGATAACTGCCCGGAGTGCCCGGCCGAATAGACCCACAGCACGACTTCGCCGCGCAAGTCATAGTTTCTTCAAGAACATAGCCGAAGCTATTGCGGTGGAAATTGCCGGCCGGATGTACGCCGACAGCGACCGCTCGACCCCGGCCGAAACGCCGGGGTTTTTGCTTCCATCTCCTCGAACCTAGCAGCAGTTCTCCTGTTACCATAGTGTGACGTTTCTTGGAGCAGGACGATGATTGAGCGAAAAAAGATTGCAAAGACGCCACGCGAGCACTTCTTGCAGACTGCCGCGGATGAACTGGCCAGGTTTGTACGGAAGGAGATCGCATTTCAAAAAGCCGACCGCGACGAGCGTGCGATGAAGCTTCGCCTTCCCGTTTCACTCGGAAATCGGGAAACAGGCCATAACCGAGTACCCAAGTAAGACGGGTTGCGTCGAAATGCCCGGTCGAGTTCCGACCGGACGCGCAAAGCGGATTCGAGTATCATTGTTACATGAGCTCGCCGGATCAGGATCAGAACACCGCCGAAACGCGACAGCGCAAGATCATCCATATCGACATGGATGCGTTCTATGCATCGGTTGAGCAGCGAGACAATCCGGACTTGCGCGGCAAGCCGGTCGCCGTGGGCGGCTCTCGAGAGCGCGGCGTCGTCGCTGCTGCGAGCTACGAGGCGCGCAAGTTCGGGATTCGGTCGGCGATGCCGTCGGTGACCGCCAAGCGGCAATGCCCGGAGTTGATCTTCGTGAAGCCACGTTTCGAAGTCTACAAAGAGATCTCGCGACACATCCGGACGATCTTCGCCGAGCACACCGAAATCATTGAGCCACTATCGCTCGACGAGGCCTACCTGGATGTGACCGAGAACATCCAAGGCATCGCGAGCGCGACAGAGATCGCGACCATGATCAGGGCGAAAATCCTGAGCGAGACGAGTCTCACCGCCTCCGCCGGCATCTCCTACAACAAGTTTCTGGCGAAGCTCGCCTCGGACCACCGCAAGCCGAACGGACAGTTCGTCATCACGCCGACGATGGGTCCAGCGTTCGTTCAGGATCTCCCGGTCGGCAAATTCCACGGGATCGGCCCTGCGACAAGCGCGAAGATGAATGGCCTCGGTATCTTCACAGGGCTCGATCTGTGTAACCAGACGCTCGAGTTCATGACCGCCAATTTCGGCAAGGCCGGCGCCTTCTATTATTGGATTTCGCGGGGCATCGACGAGCGCAACGTCCGCGCCAACCGAATCCGCAAATCGGTCGGCGCAGAGAACACCTTCTCGCAGGATCTAACGGACTACGAAGCTCTGGCGGCGGAATTGCAGCCGCTGATCGAGAAGGTATGGCGTCACTGCGAGACAACGGGCGCGCGGGGCCGGACGGCGACACTCAAGGTGAAGTTTTCAGATTTCGAGTTGATCAGCCGGAGCAGGTCAGTGGCCGTCATTGACTCTGCGAGCGATCTCTCCAGCCTTGCTCTCGAACTCCTGAATCAGCTGATGCCGCCAAAGAAGGCGATACGGCTGCTCGGAATCTCTGTTTCCGGGTTTGCCGTAAACGAAACTGAAGATGAGGAACAATTGCCGCTTATGCTGGGCGGATTTGGTGTCCGGGGATGACTGCTTCCTCGACTTAAGCAGTTGTTCGTTTTGTCCATAGGGACCGCTGCAGATGACCCATTGCCGACATGCGAGGCGATCCGGCACAAATGTCCGCTATGATCATCATCACCATTACAGTTGGCGGCATCATCGCCATCATCGTCACCACCATCATCATCGTCACGGCTCGTACCGCGATCACGATCACCACGATAGCTGGAATTATCATCACCACCATCATCGCGACTGGGACGATTGATGACGTTGCATTCACTGAATGATGTTGCCGGCGTGCACGATATAGATAAGCTGAACCTGTTTGTTGGCTTCCCAGATGGAGTCTTTGCAAATGAGATTTGCACTTGCAAGCGGTCAACGTGTTGAAGCCTACCCCGGCGGGAGGGCGAAGTGTCGCCGTTGCAACGGTGAGGTTATTGCCAAATGTGGCACGCACAGAGTCTTCCACTGGGCGCACCGGGGAATGCGGGATTGCGATACCTGGGCCGAAAAGGAAACCGACTGGCACCGCGCGTGGAAAAACAACTTCCCGGCCGAATGCCAAGAGTTTGTCCAGCACGATCAGCAATCCGGCGAAAAGCACATCGCTGATGTTCGTACCCCACATGGCCTTGTGATTGAGTTTCAGCATTCGCCTCTCGATCCGCTAGAACGGGCTGCACGCGAGCGTTTTTACGGAAATATGGTGTGGGTTGTTGATGGCACCCGCCTACAACGAGACTATCCACGGTTTGATAGGGGAAAGGGTGATCTCAGGCCCACGAAAATTCAGGGATGCTTCCTCCTCGCATCCCCTGATAAGTGCTTTCCCGCGATGTGGCTTGATAGTTCAGTACCCGTCATTTTTGATTTCCGGGGTGTGGATGAGAGTCAGCCACCGGATGCGCATAGAGACGGGCTTTGGTGCCTGCTTCCAGGACGTGCGGAAGGGAGCGCTTGGGTTGTTGGAATGTTGCGCGAGCAATTTGTAGAGGTGGCACCAAGCCGTCCTCAATTGCCTGTCGTTCAAGAGATTTTAGCTCTCATGACAGAGATACGTGCGGCGGAGGCGCTTGAGGCCCGACGGTTTGCTGTGTGGAGGGGACCACGGCGGCGATATGCGCGTTTTTGAACTCATCGAATAATGTCGGCTGTTGGCCCAAATGCGAATCCAGCCGGGATTGTTAGATGGTCTGCTCATTGGGGCTAACCGGAAAACAATTGAGACAATCTTCCGAACGCCACTTCTGACCCGGCGACGGGCCACCGAGCATTGCGGCTAGAAATCGAGGTGGTTAAGGGCTCTTACCCTCGCGCCCGGCGCAATGCGGCCTCCAGTCGGGCTTTCTCCTTCTCCCAACGCACCTCTTCGGCCCGCGATCTGTCCTCGATCGCCTCGAGCTGAGCTTGCATTTCCGAAGCGTTCTTTTCGTACATCCGACGGGCTGCATCCAAGGCGCTCTGGGCCGTGTCGACGGCCTTCTGCCGTCACTCGCGCTCCTTACGCTGAGCGGCTTCTCCTTCGCGCGTTCACCCCCACGACGGTTGCCCAATACAGGGTGTCGCTGTCGCTGATGCTAGATTGCCTCGAAGGGTTCCCCCATATTCTTTCGTATCTCGACGCAGTCATCGCAAAGCCTAAGCGTATCGGGGCCTCCCGCCGTCCGTAGGGCCTTCTCCAATCGATAATCCGCTGCCGGCTCGTCCCCGCAGACTGAACAAACAGCGTCATGCCCGGCGTCTTTGACAACGAACCGGGTTACCGCTGCTTTCACGGGGTCCCACTGTTCCATCGCGGAGAACCATTCCGGGGAGTGAGGCCGAAGGACAATGTCGACAGCCGGCTCGACCAATCCGTTCGCTTCAAGCCATCGCCTCGCTACCATCACGCGATGGCGATGCTCACCTGCGAGCAAATCGTACAGGTCGAAGAGCAAGGTGAATGAAGTCAACTTGTACTCGTGGGACAAGCCGCGAAAGGCACTCCGGTTGATCACATAGCGATGAGGCCCCGCTTCCTCTTCTTTCAAGGTGCCCCTGCAATAATTCTCGCACTGTTCCTTGGGCAACTGCGCCAACAGCGGATCTTCATATTGCCAGCGGTTCCTTTCCGTATTGAGCTGCCAAACCGTGAGATATCCAGACCGCGTCAGTAAATTGGCGAAATAGGCATCATCTTCGGGATGCTGGATAAGATAAGGAACGATATCCTCGAAGGTCTGAATGCCTTTCTCTTTCTTTCGCGCGCCTTCCAAGACGACGTTGATTGCGCTCCTCATGGCCTCTGTTAAATCCGTGTGGGCGGCCCAGCGATCAGCTTCCTCATCACTCACGGATTCAACAGCGTCCGACACGGCCACAAGCAGGCTACTCTTGGCCAGATCGGCAGGAGCGCAGTAGTTCGGATCATCGACGAGTTTGATCCCCGCTGAGGCGTAAGCTTGCGCGACGAGGCGAGAGCAGAATTGCTTGCGCGTCCACTGATTGGAGCCGCCGACGGCGGTTCTCATGGCTTCCCGCGTCGAATACTCAGACCCAATGCGCTGCCTGACAAATTGGCAAATTTGTTCGGCTTGGTCTGGCCCGAGGCCTGTCTTAAGCCGCAGGATATGCAGTGCACACTCGTCTTCGAAGAAAAGGCGTTGCACATTCCGCGCATGCACACCCTCCGACGTCGCATCAATGACCGATCCGTGCTGGACGCAAATCATCGCATGCGAAATATCGCTCTTCGTTCCCCATCTGATCGCCTTGCTTACGGTCGCTGTGGTCGTTGTGAGGATGATATCGCCTCGCAACAGACACGACATCTTCACACGTTTCATCGCGCCTACCGCTGCCAGCTAAATCGATGATCGTCCCTACCTTAGATGCTGATCAATGAGAAGCTCAGCCTTCGGCCGCTTTTTTGGAGCGACGTGCGTTCGCGGTTGCGGAGGCCACGCCACCCTGTGGCATAAACGGCATGCGAGGCGGCGCCGTCCGCCACATAAGTTCGACCTCCTCGTGCGTGAGTCCATAGGCTTGATTCACAAGGTCGGATAGCCGGCGTTCGGCCGCGAACACCTCCGCGCGGAGCCTTCTGGCAGGATCAACCGTTGCGCCAAACTCCCGCTTGAGTTCGGCAACTTCCGCCGCTGAGAGCTTTCGCTTCTTTGGCAGGGCATCACGAACCGCTGCAAGGAACTGATCGCCAGCAAGCAAGGAAGCGGACGCAAGACTCGGCTTGAGCGCCTTGAACTCAAACGCGACTTTGAGCCACTCGGCTATGTTTTGGTCGGCAACCTGTACCCGCTCGGCCAGTGAAGAAGCTTGCTCGACCAGTTCGCCGACTTCGGTACGCGCATATTCCCCGAGCGGCGCTACCGGATAGGTCTCCATGAATGAGGTGAAGAACCGCAGCGCTTCGTCCTTCCCATGCTGCGCCCTTCTCCATGCGAACCACCATCCAATGGGGGCATTCAAGGAGGCCGCGACATCCGGCGCGGCGGACGGGAGGAAGTAGCAGGTATTGTTCGTAAATCGCTGGCGGCGATCGACCAGGAACGACGGCGTCCAAGCAATATCGACGTAAAGCGTTTTCGGAGCATCGAAGGCGGCGTAGTAGCCGCACGGCCGGAGCTCCCACCAATAGCGGCCTTGATCTTCCCTGTGGCGAAGTCCCTTCGGACGCCCACCGCGGGGATCTTGAATGACTTCAAAGGATTTCAAGTGGCGATAGATTGCCGGATAAGTTTGCTGGAATAATCGTTCGGCGGCCTTCTCGTCGGGCGCACCGGCCCAAGGCCACGGATGATCGGAACTCGACTTCATCACGATCATGAAGAGGCCGGTATCAGGACACGACCAGCGGGAAATATCCTGTCCGCGCAGGTAGGGCCGGAATAGCGCAGCCGACGCCGGGTCTTCGGCGATCAAGCGTTCACGCGTCGGAGCATCAACGATGTAGGCCTCATTGAGACCGGTCTTGATGCCGTAGAGGGGATCGGCACCAAGCACCGCACGTAGTGGCGCGCCACGCTCGCGGATCTTGTTGAGAAGATTAATTCCCTCGGGCCGATCTAAAACCCAACCGTCTCGCGCAAAATGACGGCGCGGCAAGACGAAATTATAGGCCGGGTTGGCAACCGCCTGATCGAGATTTTTGTCGGGGACGTCATCCCGCGGCATCGCGCAGACAACCGTGTTTTCTGGCGGCGTACCAGGACCGGGCCTTTGCAAGACCAGCACGGACGGAAATACGTCGGCATCGGGGAAGAACCGCTTCGCGTGACCAAAATCAGCGACGAATTCAACCCAGGCCTTCGTCTCGAACAGCCCGCGCAGGCACTCGGCATAGTCGGCGCGCATCCATTTGTTTGTGACGACGTACGACAGTCGCCCCCCCGGGCGGAGCAGTTTCAATCCCTGCTCATAAAAATAAACGTAGAGATCGGCTTGGCCGGCGAACGTTTCATAGTGTTCTTCCAGCGCGGTCTTATAGGAACGGATCAACTCTTGACGGACATAGGGCGGATTACCAATCACCGCATGAAAGCCGCCGTGGAGTTGCTCGCTCTCCCATTGCGTCCATACACCGGGAAAAGCGACCTGCCAGTTGTGGAAGCCTTCGTTGGCGATGAGTTCACGCGCTCTCCGGAGAATGCCCGCAAACCGGAGCGCGTTCGCCCTGCCCGGGCCTGGAATCTGGTCAAGGACGTCCCGCGACTGCGCCGTCCCGCCGTTTTCGAGCGTCGGACCAAGCGTGAGCCGTCCTCGCGCAAGATCGAAAGGATCGCCAAATTGGCCATCGAGCCAGCTCTTTGTCGCCGTCTCGTCAGCCTTATCAAGCTTGAGCCAGTCGAGCGCGTATAGCAGCTTCAAGAAGCTGTTGAAGGGCCGCGTCTCATTTTCAATGCCATCGAAGAGCGTCTTCGACTGATGAACCTCGGCGATATCGATATCGTTGACCCGCTCCAGCTTTTGCATCGCCGCAGCTTGCGCCATCGCTTTCTGGATAGGCTCGTTGATCAAGAGCTGACCACCGCGGTCCGTCAGCCGATCCATCGCCTCCCGTATCCAAAAACCAAACAGCGAATTGCCACAGCGGAGGTGATGATCAAGGAAGGAGAGCGGCGCTCCAACGGTGAAGGTATGCAGCCACAGCGCCACCTTTGCCAACTCAACAGCCATCGGGTTTTTATCGACACCGTAGATGCAGCGCTTGAGAACTGTCCTGCGAACGATATGGCGGTCGTCCAGGTGCTCGACGACAAACGGCCACTGGTGCAGCGTTGCTTGCCTTATGATGTCAACGCGCGTTTGCTCTAAGCTGGCGACAACGGGCGACCGGTACGGCTTGTCGCTCCAGTCCACAACCTGTTCCGCCTCGGCGATAGCGGCCAAGGCCTTATCGGCAAGCCAGTCCACGAGATTGACAAGGAAATGCCCGGAGCCCATCGCGGGATCGCAAACGCGAAGCTCAAGGATGTGAAGCGCAGGATCAAATCCCTGGAGGAGTGCGAGCCTGCTTTCCACCGGGCGCTTATCCTTCGCGAGCTTGGCTGCCTCCGCCTTGAACTTTGCTAGCCTCTCCTCGACGAATGGACCTACTGACTTTTCGATGATGAGCGACACAAGACTGTCTGGGGTGTAGTAGCTCCCCGATTCATGACGCGCGGTATCGTCGGCATCGACCACGATTGCGCCGGCTTTCGCGTCGTATCGAAGCCCGTATTCCAAGGTCCGCTCGTAAATCGTGCCGAGCTGTTGCACGCCAAGGTCACGGTAGTTGATGTAGCGAAAGGTACCAGGCGTCTCTTCCCGATGTGACAGCTTGAAAATCAGGTGAGCAATGACGGCGTCAGGAAGTTGAACGCGGCCAAGCAAGGGGGCGCCATCCTGCGCGAACAGCCCTCCATTATAAGGCGGGATGCCGAGCGCATCGTCGCCTTCCGAGATCGCCTTGAACACCGCCGTCAATTTCGGCCAAAACGTTGCGATGGTTGAAGAGAAAACCTGCCCTTCGCTGAAGCGATCGGCGATCTCTCCGCGCATGGTCGTAAGCGAATAAGATTTGTAGGGCTCCTGGCTATCCGGAAGAAGCTCGCGGTCCTCGGCATAGACAACAAAAAGCAGGCGATACAGCAGAATGAGCGCGCTTTGGCGCACACTTTCGAGGTAGTTCGCATCAATGGAAGCGGGACGCGCGGTATCATGCTTGTGGATCGCCGCGACCACGCCCGGATAGAGATCGTGAAAGACGAGGTGAGACAGGTCGCGTGTGACGCGGGCTTCCCAATTTTTTCCTTCGTCGCGAGCCAGATCATGGAACGTGCGCGGCCCGTCCACCGGCAGAAAAGCCTGCCTGCCAAACATCAGTGCGAACAGCTTCAGACAATGCAGCGGCGTCAGAAGGGGGTTCGCCCGTTCGACGAGATCAAGCTCATGGCCGGGAAGCTCAAGCGCTTTCCCTAGATCGATCTCAAAAAAGTCCTCAGAGACCGACAACGCGCCCTGAAAATAAAGCCGCCATTTGACACCATTCGTCAGGATGCCAAGCCGGACTTTGCCGGATGTCTGGACATCCACCCGGCTGAGGTATTGGAGCATCTGGTTTGAAGGAACGCCTTCTTCTGCCTCGCTCCGGTCAGAACGATCAAGCGTTCGACCCCAGCGCTTGGCTTCGAGAATCGCAAGACCATGCTGGTAGCGTTTCCAGTGGTCTTTTTCGGCCACGGCACGGTTCCGCGCGGCGGTGTCTTTAAATAGAACTGCGTCCGGTATTTGTTTGCGGCCCTTCGATGAAAGAGTCTGTTGAACTTCGACCTCGCTCCACCCGAGGATTTCCAGCACCGGGTAGATGAGTGTCTTCTCAGTTTGCGCTTCATTCGGCTTGTTGACAGCGAGCAAGCTTTGAACGCGCCCTGCCAGCTTGTGCTTGAGCTCTAAAACACTAGCCTCGGACAAATTTTGCCACGCGGGGCTGCGCGTTATGCCCTCAAGCAAATAGTCGCGGGTGAAAAGATTGCCAGAGATCAAGTGAAGGCCCTTCGGTGTGTCAGGAGGCCGAGTTGCGGGACGTTTGCGGCACCGTCGGACAACAGCTGCAAGCAAAGCCGATTGTGCCGACAGGTCCTTGATATCTCAAGCTGTTTTGTTACTGAGCGGCGGCTTGTCCCAAGTAAAATAAGGACAGATCAGCTTCGGCTCTCCCTTGCCCAAATGAACCCTGTCTTGGATTCGGGTGCCTGTTTCGTTCCCGCCGGCCAACCTCGATCAAGCATCGGTGCTGAACCTGCTGCGCTCGATAGCACCGGCTTGCACGTCGCACGCCGGCATCCTCCTTGTTTTCAGCTAGGGCTATTGGCACCTGCCATCGGGGAAAACGGCAGCAAGACGTGCCGAACTTCAATTTGTGCGGAGACGTCGCGCTCGTGATCCGTGCGAAAGCGTTCGATGGAGGGCGTGGCATCGCCGTTTGTGATTCCACCGCGAGACTTCAAAGGAGTGGCCTGTGTCACGATAGCCGCCCGAATCTGCTGCAACGCAAAGGCCAAGTCCCCATCCATGACGTAGCCCAACATACAGCCAACCGGCAGGCCCTCGGCGTATTGCTCCGTCACAAAGCGCATCAGGCCATCGTTTACGTAGGGCGTCGCGAGCGAAGAGCGCCTGCCCTGGTGGATGGTATTTAAGCGCTTGCACTCATAGGGAAGATAGGTCTCCCGGTCAAAATCCAGCAAAACCGCCAGGTCAACAATGCCTTTGCTGTACTTGGCGCCCTGATCATCTGTCCCAAAGGGCTCGAACTGGTATTCGATCCAATGGCAAAGGGTGCGAACCACGGGATCTTTCAAAAGCAAATCGATGAGATTGGTCGTGATGTCGTCTTCTTCGGGCTGCCCTGGCAAGCGCGCCACACAGCGGCTCCAGACGTGCAATACGCGCTGGAGCATACGTTCATCAAGGCTTATGAACTGACGCTTCCAGCTTTGCGGATCGCCGAGCATCATACAGCACGGCTCCGGTCCCGCCCGATATCGGCGACCGTTTCAAGATCGCTGGCGACCGCGTCCGCATCCGCAAGAGCCGTTGATTCCAGCCAAAATCGCTTTTGCATCGGCTTGATCAAATAGAGATTGTTTTCGACGAACACGCGCAAGTCCGGCAACAGTTGGAAGTTGCCGTCGAGTGGGCGATGAATGTGCGCCGCGAGGCGTGCGATCGAGCTCTGCAAGGACCCGGTCTTTTCTTCGACATAAGCCCTTTTGGAAGAATCCAGGCTCAGGCGGAGCACGGCGAGATCAGCGTTCGCCGCCTCAAGAGCGGCGTTCACCTTAACGCCGTCCTTCAACCAGCCATCGAAGCGATCGATCAGTGTGCGCGCATAGCTTTCCCGATCATGCTGTGTCGGGGCTTTCCACAGCTGCGGATAGCTACCCTGATGCGGCTGCGTGGCCGGGATAATCTGCGTGACCGTATCCTCGATCAGCGTGATCTCGCTCTCCGAGAGACAGAAGTAGTCATAGGTGAGACGATCGATCACGGCCAATGTATTGTCAGAGCCACCGGTCAGTTCAAAGGGCCCACGTGCGCGCTCCACTTCGCCGTCAATCAATTTCACGAGCTCCGCGCTTGCCAGCTTCGCCTTCTCAGGTTCGGGCAGATCATCAACACCGGGGAACGGCAGGTTCAGAAGTTCTGCCTGCTGAACTTCGGGCCGCTCGGCACCAAAGGATGCCGTCCCGTGGAATGCAAACCAAAGCGCAACCCGGCTGTTGAGGATTGCCGTCAGAACCTTGGCGCGATCTTCCTGTCCTGCGGGAACGAAAATAGCTTGAATGATATGCTGAAACGTCATGGCCTCTTCGGTGTAGGCCGCGCGCAGGCGCCACTGCGTCGTTTCCACGCCGCGCGGGATAAGCACCCGCGTTCCCGAGAAACCGCGTTCGAAGCCCATGCGTCGAACCCGCCGTGAGCGCGCCGGCTTCAACTCCGTTACAGGCTGCGCCAATCGGCAAAATCCTTCGATGGGAAGGTCTGGCAACTGCCCGACGAACTTGCTCATATGGAACGATGAGGAAGCGCCCGACCCCGATCCATGAAAGGGTTGATAGCCTTGGCCAATCACCCATTGGCCGTCCAAATCCATGCCACGCCGTTTTAGGCCACCGAAATCCTTGATCAATGCCGCAAGGTTCGGAAGACGAGACATGTAACTGAAGAGCTTCGCATCCGGCTCCCGCATCCACAGCCGATGTTTGAAGGCTAAACCGTCACGCTCCACCGTCGCCGAATTCAGCGTCAGCTTGTCGGTGCTGCTCAGCGTAATCATGCGCTTCAATTGCAGGTTCAAATCTGCCTTCGGAGTCCAATAGTCGAACTTATAAGGCACCTGCGGGCGGTCGTTCGCCCCAAAAATGATTAGGGCTGCGGGCCGGATAGCCCCATCGAACAACTGAAATCGCAGGTCCGCGAAGTTTATCACGCGAACAATTTTGCTTCCCGTGACAAGCCGTCGGCGCGCCTCCAAAGAGTTGGCGGCATGGTTGTGCAAGAATCCCATCGCCGGGAGAAGAAACGCTACGAGCCCTCCAGGACGGAGATGCTTGAGCGACTTCCAGACGAAGGCCCACGCGTCCTCGCGGCTTGGCATCGGGGCATCGTTTTTCTCGGACCAACGAAGTGAAGCGCGTTCCGGCCCGCGCCGGCTTGTCCACGGAGGGTTGCCGATCAGAACCTCGAAGGTCGCAAGCTCCTTGTCAGGATCGACGAAGAAGTCACGGCGGACGAGCGTTTTGCCCCAGAGTTCAGGCAGCAGCTTTCCGCGCTTGATCATTGTGCGAATATCCGGCGGTGATACTTCCTCCAAGAGAGCCACGTAGAGCGAGAAGACCGCCACACGTACGGCACTGCCGTTCAGGTCCCAGCCATGCACGCGTTTGAGGATCGAAAGCAAGCTATCCCAGCGAATGGTGCGTGATTGCCGCCCCGTTCGCCAGTGCTCGCACAGGCGCTGGAATGATCGAACGAGAAAAACGCCGGAGCCGCACGCAGGATCGAGGAAGTGCCCTTTCTCCCGGGTCACCGCAGGTAGAACGTCCCACAGTTGCGAGACAACGGTATCAGCGAGAAACATGGGCGTGTAGTAGGCGCCCTGCGCTTTCCGCTCATCTTCCCGCTCACCCAAGAAGCGATCATAGACAGCGCTCACGAGTTCAATCGGAATGTAGCGGAAATCGTATCCCCAGAAACGGAACTGGCCTCCCTTGGCCATTTCTTCGCGTCCGCTGCGGAAACGCGCAAGCACGTCAAGATGCGCCTCTGTGACGGTCGGGGCCTTCGCCGCTGACTCGAACGAGCACGGCGCGACGAAAAGATCGCCATTGAAGTCATCGCGCAGCGCGGAAAACAACGTCTTGAGCAGCTTGACGTCGCGGGCTTCGAGCAAAGCATTAAAGCTACTGGCCTTCTTTCGCGTTGCACCTTCGAAGTATTCCGACGTGATGATCTCGCGATCTTCGAGATACGCGATAAACATAGCCTGAATCAGAAGCGCCTGCGCCGCGTCGGTGTTGAGATTTGCCTTGCAAAGCTCTTGATGCGAGGCATTGAGATTGCCCAGCAGCACCTCATCGATGCGTTCTTTGGAATCAAAGAACTCTGCATGCTCTCGCCACAGGCGGCCGGACTCGGCCCCGTAAATGAGGTTGCTTACCTCCAACGCGTCCGTAGTGGCATCAAGCGCCGCCACGAGGCAGCGCCGGTCAAAATCCTGTCCCCACTCGCGTTGCGGCATACGTGCCAAAGAGAAGGCCCGCAGCGTATCCTGCGTTATCACAAGCAGCAGGCTGGCGAGCCCCTGATTCCAGAGCGCGCCATGAATATCGACCACGCGCGTTGCGTCGTATTCCTCGACTTGAAGCATGGCGATCGTTGGAACGCCCTGAACGCAGAGCACCCCCGAGAGGCCAAGGTCATCGAGCGCCGATCGGATCGCCACTGCGTGCGGCGTATCGAGGACGGCACCCGACGTCTCGTAGAACTCCGGCGACTGCCGCGTGGCTAAGCCAAGCCGCGCCTTCCACGGGTCGGAAATGACGGGAGCGCGCGTCACTACGAACGCCTCGCGGCACGGGGCGCTTCCCGGAATTCAATCGGCGGAAACTGAAACTGACGCTGATCGGAAACAGGAAGAAGCCGGTGCAGCTCGCTTCCGAGCTCGATCATCAGCGGCGACATCGGGCAGATGATGATCGGCTTGGCACGTGCGCTTTCCCCACCGTGCCGCGCCAGGTGGCATATCTGGTCCACTGGATCGATCACGACATCGCGATCGGCAAGCTTGGCCCACGGAACGCCATTGCAGAGGCGGACGATATCCACCGACAAGCTGCTTAGATGCCCGGTCCGAATCCCGAAGGTCTCGGTAAGGCACCGAAGCACGCGTGCGGCAACGAGATCCCCGACACTGAATGCCGGGACATAGCCTTGGCGATCCGAGAACGGCGGCAGCACGCGCTTCCAGTGGCGATACGTCTCCACCGAAATCCCAACCGTCTCCCGCAACTGACCAGCCGTGAACTGCACCGTTTGCTACCCCAAGGAATCATGGGGTAAACCCCCAAATAAACCCTTACGGGCATGGGCGCCCGAGGTCAACAATTTTGTTCTATTTTTGTTCTTTGAAAATTCAAGTAATATCAATATGTTGCTCGAATCTGTCCCCAATGGTCAAAAGAGCCAAGGTACTGTGGCCCCTGTGACAGTCTTCCTGCCTTAGAGTTCATCCCCATGAGCGTTTCCACTGCATCCCTGCCCAGCGACGACGCCGAAGCGGATTCCAAATTCGTCTGCTTTGCGTGCGTCGGCGACAGCTTCCTTTCGGACGTCATCCAGAAGAGCGGGGAACAACAAACCTGCTCCTATTGTCATACGACGCAAGCGGCAATGGGGATCGAGCAGTTCGCCGACCATGTCGAGGGAGCCTTCGACCGGCACTACCGCCGCACATCCACCGAGCCTGACGACTACGAGTACATGCTACTGCGGGATCGCGAGAGCAACTACGACTGGGACCGGCATGGCGAACCGGTCGTCCCGGCCATCGCCAGCGCGGCCGAAGTCAACGAACCGATCGCCGAAGATGCGCAGCGCATTTTGGAGGAGCGCCACGCCGATTTCGATTCCGCCGCCATAGGCGAGGAATGTGAATTCGCCGACGACTCCTACTACGAAGAAAAGCGAGCCAATGACGTCGAACTTCAGCATGCGTGGGAGAGTTTCGAAACAAGTCTTAAAACGCAAAGCCGCTTCTTCAACAAGGACGCCGAAGCCGTCCTCACGTCGCTTTTTGATGGCCTCGCCAATCATAAAACGGTCGACAGCAAGCGTGTGGTCATCGACATCGGCCCGGGAAAGAGAATCAAGTCGCTCTACCGCGCGCGGGTGTTCCAATCCGACAAAGTGCTCGAACCAGCCATGATGCGTCCGGATCGCGAGCTTGGACCGGCCCCGACCGATGTTGCGTCCGGTGGCCGCATGAACGCGCGCGGCATTTCCGTCTTCTATGGCGCGCTGACACCCGAGGTGGCTTTGGCGGAAATCCGGCCACCCGTTGGCAGCCGTGTCATGATTGGAAAATTTGCCGTCATGCGCCCCTTAAAGATTTTGGACGTCGAGGCGTTGCAATCGGTTCTTGTGCGCGGAAGCATCTTCGACAGCGGCTTCATCGGGAAACTTGAGCGCGCTCGGTTTCTCCGCCGCTTGAGCGATCGTATTACCCGTCCCGTCATGCCGAATGACGAGCCGTCAGACTATCTCATCACGCAAGCGATTGCGGATTACCTCGCCGGTCAAGCTCGGCTGGATGGCATCCTCTATCCATCGGCGCAGGTCACGACCGCTAAAAAGAACAAAAATATCGCGCTCTTTCATCCGTCCTCCCGCGTCGAGTCACTTCAAATTCCCCCCGACACCGAATTGTCTGCTCATACGTATACCAACTACGAGGAAGGCCCTGAGCCCGATTATTCGGTGTCAGAAATTACCACTGATCCAAAGCCAGCTCCTAGACCTACCCCGCAGGGACCCTATTTCTTCCCGGGCCTACCCTATGAAGACGACGATCCCGAACCGAGGCCTGTTACGCTGCAGTTAGAACTCGATAGCCTCGAAGTTCGTCACATCGAGGCGGTATCGTTTAAAACTGCTAAGCACAAGGTCCGCCGATATCGCTTCTCGCGAAGCGATTTTGAGAAACTGTAGCGTCGGGCGCGACTGCGATGGGCTCGGCAACGCTCCGAAAAGCCAATATCGGCCGGACGCGCACATCGTTGCTGCCAGACGCCCCTGGGCTTGGCCGACTGCCTAGTCCCGCTTGCGCCTCGGCTTGCGTAGTTCACGTAACGACACCGTTGGGATAGCGCAGGCTTCTTCCGGGCCGCCTTGCTCTTCGTGGGGAGGAAGCCTCGCTTTCGCCCTCGTCCACATAAGCCGCCGGATCGGCCAGCACGGGCATCGGGTCACCAGGCCTCGCGACAGCGCGGGGAGACCTTCCGGCTTATTCGTCAGCCCTGCCTTTGCCGATCAATTTCGGCGTCGGTCCAGCTATCTCAGGACCCCCACTTTCGGCAAAAGTCTCGATCAAGGACAACGCGCCTGCGACGCCGGGCTTTTTTACGATCATACGACCGCGCTTCATGTCGAGTTTCACACGCAGGCCGTTTTTCAATTCGAACTTTAACGTTTCCGCGGTCTCGTCCGCTTCCAGGTCTGGGTCGCGGTCCTCAATGGCGTCGCGCAGCTCGATGAACCTGTTCTTGGTGTTGCGGAGAGGGATGACGAGCGTATCGACTTCCTCCGGAAAAATGCTGTCGAAATCATCCGGCAATTTCGCATACTGCTCGCGCAGTCGCACCTCGCGTCGGACGAACGCCTCGGTATGGTCGCTCCTGCTTTGGCCAACCTCGATTTCGAAACGAAAGGCGTCCGCGTCAACCGTGCCGGCGCCGTCCTCATCATCGCTCTTCTTCAGATCCTTGTACTTGACTTTGAGGACCTCCCTTGCGTTTTGAATTATCGTCTGCAGTTCGGCGCTGACCTCAGAACTCAAGAGCTGTCGCGCAAAGCTCTCAGCCCGCTCGCTGTGGTAGGCCGGCACGGTATGGCTCTTGCGGTTGAATCCCGGCAGCGATTTATAACCGCGCGTTTCGATTCCGAAGAAATACGCTCCTGAGAAATCCGGCTCCAGTAAGGGTTCGCCGCTTGGGGCCGGCGGCTCGGGAAGCGTCACGAGCGGGGCCGTACCATCGTGTTGAAAGATCGCGTAAGGCGTTTGAAGCGCGGAAATTTTCATTTTCTCGCGCACGAACTTTCGAACGGCGGCGCGCAAGTAATCCTGCAAGCTCGTGAGCGTGATGAAGGCATCCTTGTAGATGGCGCCCGGCTCTTCGCCTCGCAGCGCGCGTACAAGATGATAAGTCCAGATCCCGTGCTTGACGAGGGATGACGAGTACGACTTCTCCTCTGGTGAACATGCAAAAAACGCGGTCAGGAACTGGGCGTCTTTCGAAAACGCGACAAACTCGTCCTTGCTCATGTCGGTCAGCAGATCTCGCGACGCGACCTTCGTTTTCAGCGCGGTAGCGCATGCGTCGATGAAGAGCGCGCTTGTCTTGCAGCGAGCCTTTCTCAGCGGCGTGAGCAGCACATCTTCCATGCTAATCGTTGTTTCCGACGTGTTCGAAGGATGCGTATCCCATGCTGTCAGCCGGTTACCGCCTTCGGGCGACCAAAAGCCGTGCCCAGCGTAAAAGAAGTAGAATTGATCATCTGGTCCCAGACTTTGAGTGTCATATTTGAGCTCGCTCGCCATGCGCGCGAACGACGCGTCTTTGTCCAGCCACACTTTGATATTTTCTTTTGGCACTCCAAAGCATTCTTCGAAGACGCTCGCCATCGCGTTGGCATCATCGTGCGCGTAGCCGATGCCCGGGACCGCCGTTCGTTGATAATTTTCAATGCCGATAACAACGGCATACGCGTTGGCCACTAGGTGATCCTCCCGATCAAAGCCATGATGTGCAACCCCTGCACACAGCAGAGTGAAGCGGCAGCGGACGATCATATATGAGAGCGTAGTGACGATCTAGCATGCGGCCGCTACCGATGGATTCCGGGGTCCACGGACCACCTGTTGCCCGGCTTGTGGTGCTAGCTCACATGCCGGAGCTGGCAGCTCAAAAACAAACTCCGCGCGGCGATCGGCGTTGTAAGTCGTCGATCATGATTGAGCCGTTACATCGCACGCCAAACCGACGACCGCTACAACGTACTTCCTGCCGCCTCCACGAACGAAATCTCAAGCCGGAAAGTAGCCGTGACGCACCTCTGCAGCTTCGTTCGCGACAGCCAGGTTCGCGAAGCGGACCTACCTTTCATGGACATATGGGGAACTGCTTGCCCCTTTTGGTGAAAGTCAGGACTGGCTAAGCGGCAGCGAGGCGAGTGAGAGGTAGCCGCGGCCGGCGACAGGAGCATCTGGGGCTCATGCTTGAAGAAGGCATCGACGGCTTGAAGGCGGCCTCAGCGCCGAAAACTAGACCAGCATCACCAAGTCGTCACGCGCGATCGCGCCTCGCGATCTCCAGAAACTGGTTGCGCTCGGCGCCTTCGCCAAGCTCGGCGAGCTTCAGCATACGGTTCATGGCGCGACTCGTCGGAGGTGGCACGAGCGCCGCAGCATGTTTTTCTCAATATCGTTGCATGAGGAATGGCTGTCCACTTTTTGCGGTATCGCAATTCAGCGCGAGACGACGCCAGAAGAACCCCGGGTGCGAGGGGTACTTCTCTGGATCGCGACTATGGATATTGAAGGCAGACTTATAGGTTTGGATTGTGTCGTAGCAGCTCGGCTCGTCGAGTTTGCTCGCACGGCAAAGAAAGGTCATGATGCAAAGCGATAACGGCCAAACCTCACGTCTAGCCTCTCTCACTAGCCGCTCGTAACGCTCGGCAGGCATCGGCGTACTAACCGCCCCCGAGAATTGGTGGAAGTCAAACGACGTCAGCTCACGATATGCGGGACTTTGCATGATTGTGAAGCTCACCCTGGCCTCGACCTCGTCACGCGCAAACGCAAAAATGCCCACAAGGGCCGATACGAAGCCGATCAAGGCGACGAATATCCCACCATAGAAGCGAGCTTGTTTCATTGCTCTTCACCGGGAGCCTCGCTTGTCCATCTCTTCAAGCATCTTGCGACCCAACTCCTCGACGGTATTGAAGTCCGAAATCATCTGGGCATGAAAAACGATCGGCTTGGCCTTTTCTTCGAATGAGTGCTGAATCCAGGGTCGAAACCGTCCTAGCTTCAGTTGCTCGACGGAGAGGCGATCATATTCTGCGAGATCGTGCCCCTTAACCGCGTCGGACATTTTCTGCTCTAGCTCGCGATATGTGGCCTCGTCCTGCGTTTCAATGACGTAGGGCGGAATGTAGAGGGGTATGCGATGCACGAGCGCATGCCGCAAATTGCCGATGTGCTTAAACCAGTCATCAAGTCCACTTAAATACGTCTGGAACTCTTCGGAGAGCGTCAGACGGACGGATATGTTCTCTTTCCCTAATCCGATTTGAGAGTTGGGAATGGGCGTTCCGTCCTTGCGCTTCTGGCTGGTCTCAAGGACCCAAATCCAGGCCAGGTTATCGATGCAGCCGAAGACGTTGAATACAAACGCCTGAATAAATATTGTGGCGTCGGAAAGCTCATCGCGCGAAGGGATCTCATCGCGTTCGGGCGGAATCTTGCTAAACACGTTCTCGATGCAGCGCATCAGAGTCTTCAGTCGACGCGGGAAGCCTTGCGTCGCGTATTCCCTGGCGCCGGGATGTTTGAGCTCGCGGAGCACATAAGCTTCCATGAGATTCTTGAGCTTGGCGTCAAGCGTTCGATAGCCTTCAGCGAGCTTCGCAATGGCGTCGTCATGGTAATACATTTTCACACTCGTCGACGTGGATGGAGGCCTCAAAGTCCTGCGAAGGCGAGAGCGCGTTTGCTGTTTTGAGCGATCGTAGTTCGGAGTGCCGCGGCGTCCGTCCCGAGTAATTTCGCGAGGCGATCGCAAGTGGGGATCACGTCCCAAGGCGCACTCGTGCGGCCGTCCGTGGATGTGAATGGAGAGTCAGTCTCCATCAGGAGCCTCTCGAGAGGGATGTTCTTGATCAGGGACCGGCCGGTCTCGGTTTCGAGCATGTTTGCGTTGACGGAGAAGTAGCAACCGAAGGCGATAGCTTTTCTAGCATTGGCCATTGATCCTGAGAACCAATGCAGAATCGGCAACAGTTTGTCGGGTGTTGTCAGCTTTTCGAGCATCACGATCACATCGTTCGCGGCACGGCGACTATGGATGGTCACGACGCGACCGCCCAGCGCCTGAGCGCCTGATAGTATTGTTCCGAAGACCTCCTTTTGCCTCGGCAGACTTGCCGCGTGTTGCCGGCTGCCATCAAGGCCGACCTCTCCGACCAACCGGCTTTCGGGCAGGAGGCGTTCGAGGAGATCAAGCTCTGCATAGCGCTCGGCAACGAGTTCAGGATGTAGCCCGAGCGCGGGATAGACGTAGCGACTATCGCGCATCCATTTCTTATTGTGAGGCCACGCTCTCGGGGTGGTCGTGACCGCGACCGTGGCTATACGCTCGCGCTCACAGGCTTCAACCAACGCCGCGGGATCTCGATCGAGGTCGACGTGACAGTGGAAGTCGGCACCGCGGATATCATCGGCAATGTTCACGGTCGCACCGTCACACGTCTCAAAATTTGCGCCACCTCTTCGATTCCGCGGCGGAACACGGACGCATAGCGCGCAATGTCTCCCGCCGGGTAGTCGGAGAGCGGTCCTGGCTTATGCACAAGTATGCTCTCTATCTCAGGCGATCCAGACAGGCGAGACGCCATCATTTGGAATGAGCGCACGTGTTCGCTCTCGGACTTTGCCCCCTCCAGCGGCTGGGCGGCCAGGTTTGGAATTGAATACACGGTCCGATCCGTTCCAAACGCGGTCTCGATGGCGGCGCGGCGGATCAGGCAAGGCGTACAATAGCCGCAATGCCGGGGCGAGAGACCTCGATACCGGGCCTTGCTAAAGGACGAGCACGAGATGGTTTCGGACGCATATCGTTTGACGAGCGTGCGGTTCCGGCAATTTCTCAGCATCTCGCCCTTGGTCATGAACCGGTAGGGGTTGGCGATCGTCGCCGAGATGCCGAGAGCATCGATTAACTGCTGCCAGCGCGCGAGGTAAAAGGGGTGTGTCGTGCGCGTACTCCACGCGCCGAGACGGAGCGGATCGAGCGGCACGTTCAGCGAGATCAAGCCGTTCTCGGGAATGTAAAGCGTAGGGCTCGGCAAGGCGCTAGCGGCGAGCGCCCCAAGGCCCAGAAAGAGGAACGACCGACCCCGCGTCGTCAATTCGGGGTTCGAACCCTCCACGAGGTCACTCGGAAATCCAACATTGGCGCGCACATGGCGGGTCTCGTTATCCCCGTAGACGGTTCCTATACGTTCGGCGCACAGTTTCTGCGAGCTGGTGCTCACGTCCCCGTAGTGGCTCACGAAGAGCGGGCTCTGATCTCTGGCGAGCAAGTCGATCGCGCCGACGAAGCTATCGAGGCCTCCCGAGAACAGGCAAACCGAATCGAACGTGTCGAAGGATAGCCCGAGGGCCGGCTCAATGAGCTCACGATAGTCAGAGTGTCGGCGTCGGAAGGCGACGCGCCAGTGATCACCGGTCAGGAAGCGAAGCATTCGCTCGATCAGCGCGGCTTGGGCCGTCCACACATCCGGGTCCAGGACGGGCAGATAGAGGTCGATCTCGCGTGTCCAGCTATCCTGAGATTCGGTCGTACGGGATATCCGCGTGTCTGCCGCCATCACCACGGCGGCGAGGATCGCGAGGTCGACCGCGGGGTCCGTGGGGGTGAGGCCCAAATCTGCCAGTTGATCGACCATCTGGCCCAGCCCGAAACCTAGCCGATGATCGCCATCGACAAAACGAATCGTCGTTTTCACCGTGTCGCTGTCGCGCAGCGCGACACGTGTCCGATCGGCCGGCCCGAGACGGGCAATGATAC
>DATFCE010000053.1:0-2699 GCA_035253365.1 Nitrospiraceae bacterium | reverse complement strand
GGAGACCGCCGTGCGGCTGACCGGCGCGGCCCGCCCGAATGTGCGCAGATGCGAGATGATTTCGGTCGCTTTGCGCACCTGCTGCATCGCGTTTCGCAAATCCCGCACCACCCGATCTTGATCGAGCTGCTTCATTTCGATGTGATCGATGATATTGCCCAGAAAAAGCCCGATATTGTTCAATGGATTGTTCAGCTCGTGGGCGATCCCCGTCGTCAATTCACCCAGCGTGGCGAGCTTGCCGGCCTGGACCAGTTGTTCCTGCTTATCCCGAAGCTCTTGCTCGCGGCGTTGAATCTCTTCGGTCGTCTCGCGCAAATTACCCATAATATGGATCATGGCCTTGCGGCTCTGCTCCAAGCGCGTTTTGGAGACATGGACGTCCTGTAAAATATGCAGAAGGGCGCGGCGGGAATTATCCAGGCGTTCCGTCTGCCGAGCGAGCCGATTTCGATCCTTCTCATGATCTTCAAGGATATGCAGCATGGCCGTCCGCTGCTCAGCCAGCCGTTGGTTCGTGCCCTTCAAATCACTAAGTAAGTGCACCAGTGCTTGACGGCGCTCCTCGACCTTCTGGGTGCGCTGCTGCAGCAAGGCCAGCCGATCGCGCAAACAACGATTTTCCTCTTCGAGTTCCGTGAGGTTTCTCGCGCCGGTGGAGGAAACTTCAGGAAAACGTTCCGCTTCTTCCACTTCGGCCATAAACTGTTTGTCGGACATCAGGCGCACCTACCCGCTCTTGGAAACACCGAACTGCGTAATCGTGAATAGTGTAAAGAAGAGGCCCCCATGCACTCAATCAGACTCCGACTTACGTACTTCAAAACTGCAATCTTCGTAGGATCACGGCTTAAGTTGTCGCGGCATGGACGGACGCGTGTCGAGTCCCGGGCCGCGGGTTACTTCGAGACGGCCGACACCCTTCACGTTCGCGCAAAGGTCCCCGAGCCCCGGCGTGATCAACCGGTAGGGTCCGCCGTGCTGAAGCGGAAGCGGACCATTGTTCCATTGATACAGAATGACGCCGTAGTCGCGCGCTTGCTCCAACGTCAGACTGGCCGCGAAACGGCCGTCATGCGCATGAAAGGTGACATGATCGGCCCCGATGGTCAGGGCCGGAATCTCGAGCAGGCCGTTGACGCGAATTCCCTGTCCTTCCATCCCGGGAAACACGGCGCTCACGTCCGGCACCTGGTGCTCGGCGGGCAGCTTCGCCAGCGCTTCACGGTCCAACACAATCGGTTGGATGACGGCGCCGTCGATTCGCAACACCTCCGCGCCATGCTTGTCACGTTCGGTGATGACCTTGATCATGGCCGTGAGCGCATCGTTCACGGGCGTCGGAATACCGAGCGCTCGCCCTTGCGCCGACACGTATCCGTTCAGCGAATCGATTTCCGTCGGCCGGCCGGCCTTCCAATCATCGTACATCGAGGTATGAATGTCTCGAATCTCTTGAGACCAGCGCACGACCTTGTGGGGCATATCGCCGGACAAGGGCACGCCAAGGCGCGCGGCGACCGCCGCGACTTCATCGACAATCTGATGGACGGTCCGCAGCATCTCGGGATGATCGAGCGCTTTCGAGATGCGATCGTCGATCAAGACGGTGAGCGGATTGAACGCGCAATTCCAGCACATCTTTTCCCATTTGGTTCGCCGGATATCGGCCGACACCTGGCACGGCAGCCCGGTCTCGCGAAAAAGTGTCTCGATAGCCTGAAGCCGAGCGCTCTGTTGTCCGCTCAACTCACCGATGACGACCGCCCCGCGCTTGTAATGGTCAATCACGCCGGGCTCGGCAATTTTGGAATAGATATAAGCGACGCCGCCCACGACGCAATCCCGTTTCACGCGCGCCAGAATCCGATCTTCCACGTCCACCCCGTTTTGCAAGGTGAGGATGGTGGTCCGGTCGGTGAGCATCGACGCAAGCTGCTCCATCGTCTCGTCGAGATCGTAGGCTTTCATGGACAGAATGATGAGATCGGGCAGAGGCAACGCGCGGGGATCGCTCGCGGCACGCGGCGTGACGGTGAATGTGCCGCTTGCGCTCCGGATGGTCAGTCCGCGTCTGCGGACGGCCTCGAGCGTTCGGGGTCGCAACACAAACGACACGCCCGCATGCTGCTTGGCCAAATGCGCCCCAAAAAACCCGCCGACCGCGCCGGCGCCGACAATCATAACTTGCTGCATCATGCTCTCCGTGATATGACCGCGGCGGTACTATAGCATGGTGCCTGGGCCGGCGGCAGTATTGTAGAATCGCGGGAGACGCCGATGAACGAGCCTCATCTTGAGATGATCCGGACACGCCTGGCGCACGCCCGCGCCGTTACCGTCCTGACCGGCGCCGGGATTTCCGCGGATAGCGGCGTCCCGACGTTTCGGGGAGCGGATGGCCTGTGGCGGAATTTTCGCGCCGAAGATCTCGCGACGCCCGAAGCGTTCGCGCGCGATCCCCGATTAGTATGGGAATGGTACAACTGGCGACGTGAGCTCATCGCCGCCAAACAACCGAATCCCGCGCATCACGCGCTGGCGGAGCTCGAACGGCGCATCGACCGTTTTTGGCTGATTACGCAAAACGTCGATGGTCTGCACCGGGCGGCCGGGTCGACCCAGCTCTCGGAAATCCACGGCAATATTTGGATGGTCCGGTGCACCGGCTGCCATGGGGTGGAGGCGAATCGTGAGGT
>DATFCE010000052.1:0-4007 GCA_035253365.1 Nitrospiraceae bacterium | reverse complement strand
GAATGGAAACCCGGACACTCAGCACGGCCGATTTGGAACGAATCCTATTGTTGATGTCTGATTTCGGTTCGATCACCTATGCCTTGGATCGCGCGAGCGCCTATATCGCCGCCGCCAAGCATGAACTCGACCGCTTCGAGGATAGCACCGCGCGGCGCGCGCTGTCGGTCGCCGCCGATTACATGATTACCCGCGACCGATAGCTGCCTTCCCGCCAGCTGCAAGGACGCTGGGCCGTAGGAGCGGCGCGGCGTAGGGCGAAAGGAATCCACTCTCTCCTGTAACCATCAACCCGTCGTTGTTGTCACGACATTGCCAAGAGGTTGTTCATGTCACAGATCTTTCCGTTTCAGGGCATGCTGTACGATCAAACGCTCGTGGGTACCATCAAGGAGGTGGTCGCCCCGCCATACGACATTATCGATACCGAGGGACAAAAACGACTTCACGACCGCCATCCCCACAATATCATTCGAATGGAATTGGGACTCGACCAGACCGGTGACAGCCCTGCCCACAATCGGTATACCCGCGCGGCGGCAACGCTGCAGACCTGGCTCAAGGAGGGTATTCTCAAACGAGACACACGGCCGGCTGTTTACTATCACACGATTGAATACACCCCTCCCCACTCATCCCCCGACGCGCCCAAGAAGGTGCTTCGGGGCTTTCTGGCGCTGGCAAAGCTGGAGACGCTCGACTCCGGACATATTTATCCTCACGAGAACACACGCGCCGCGGCGAAGACCGATCGCCTGAACCTGATCGAAGCCTGCCGCTCAAACTTTAGCCCGATCTGGTCCCTCTACTCCGACCCGCTCGGTGCCATCGTCCAGCTTCTGGAAACCGCGGTAAAAGGCACGCCGGCGCGTTATGATTTTCAAGACGACGCAGGCTGCCGCGAATGCCTGTGGGCCGTCACCGATGAAACGGTGCTGAAACAAGTGACCGAAGCGATGCACAGCAAGCCGCTTTTCATCGCGGACGGTCACCACCGCTATGAAACGGCGTTGAACTATCAGAAACTCCGGCGACAGCAGACGGGCCCTCAAACGGAGTTGCAGCCCTACGACTTCGTGCTCATGCTGCTCACTCCGCTTGAAGATCCAGGATTGACGGTATTACCCACGCATCGGGTGGCGATCACTCCCTTGCCTTCTTCAGAACAAATCAAGACGGTTCTGGGAGACGCGTTTGAGTTTCGTGAATTCCCTTTCAGTGCAGCCACGCAACAGCAAGCGCGATCACAGTTCCTCACCAGCTTGCGGACGGAGGGGAAACACGCCCCGGTGTTCGGACTGTCACGACAAGGCGACCACCGATACGTCACTCTCACGCTGAAACCATCCCATCGACCTTCGGCTCAGGCATCACCTCGAGCCAAACTCGACGTCTCCCTGCTGCAACAATTGATCGTGACCAGGCTCTGTCCGACGCAGCAGGAACAAGAAGCCATTCTCTACACCAAAGATGACCACGAAGCCCTCGACTGGGTGACCAAAGGCACAGGAACGGGTGCGTTGCTGCTCAACGCCACGAAGGTCAGTGAAGTTCAAGCCGTCGCGGCAGCCGGAGAACGGATGCCCCACAAATCAACGTATTTTTACCCGAAGCCGTTGACGGGACTTGTCATCAATGTCATGGAAACCTGAACCCGCATCTGGTCGTTCGTATCTCGCGCGCGAAATACGGTTCACGTCTAACGAGCTGGAGCATGAACGCCAAAATACTTATCGTCGACGATGATCCCGACATCGTCATGATGCTCGAGGACCGGCTCCAAGCCTCCGGATACGAGACCCTCGTGGCCACCGAGGGGCAGCAGGCGCTTGACCACATCATTCACGAATCTCCGCAGCTTATCCTGCTGGATCTCACACTGCCCAAAGTGTCGGGGCTCGATGTCCTCAAGCGTCTGTCCCAAACCAAGCCGTCGGACAATATTCCCGTCATCGTGATGACGGCGCATGCGTCCATTGAAGCCGCGGTCGAGGCCATGAAGGAAGGAGCGTACGATTTCCTGACCAAACCCCTCGACAAAGACCATCTCTTGATCGTGATTCGCAAGGCCTTGGAGCGGGACGCCCTGCGACGACAGGTCGCTTACCTCCGTTCCGAAGTCGACGGCCGCTACGCCTCCATCGTGGGCAACAGCCCGTCCGTAAGATCCGTCGTGGAAGCGGCACAACGGGCCGCCAAATCCGACGCGAGCGTGCTGCTCCTCGGCGAAAGCGGGACCGGCAAAGAACTCTTTGCCCGATCGATCCATCAGTGGAGCCCTCGTTCCGCCATGCCGCTCATCGTCATCAACTGCGTCGCCTTGACGGAAACGCTGCTGGAGAACGAACTGTTCGGACATGAGCGAGGGGCGTTCACCGGAGCAGACCGGCAGCAGAAGGGCAAGCTGGAAACGGCCGACGGGGGCACCGTCTTTCTCGACGAGATCGGCGATATGTCTCTTCCTTTGCAGGCTAAACTTTTACGTGTCCTGCAAGATCGGGAGTTTCAGCGCGTCGGCGGCTCCAAGACCGTCTCGGTGAACATCCGCATCATTGCGGCCACGAACAAGGATCTTCGACAAGCCGTGAGGGCAGGCCAGTTCCGCGAAGATCTCTATTTTCGACTCAACGTCGTGACCTTGACCCTGCCGCCGCTTCGCGAACGATCGGCAGATGTGCCGGCTCTGGCCCAGTTCTTTTTGGATCGACATGCGAGAGATGCAAAACGCCCAGGCATGGCTCTGAGTGCAGCCGCGATCGATGCCATGATCCGTTATCGATGGCCGGGAAACATTCGGGAATTGGATAATGTAATCGCGCGCGCCGTCGTCTTGAGTCAGAAAGATATTATTGAACCTGAGATGTTGGCGCTATTGGCAGATGATACCATCCCAGGTCGAAGAGACGATGCTCACCTGCCATATCTAAACTTGCCCTATCATGAATCGATGGAGCAACACAGCCGATACATCATCGCGCGCGCGATGGAACAAGCCGAAGGGAATCAGACGAAAGCCGCCGAATCGCTCAAGCTCCAGCGAACCTATCTGGCTCGATTACTCAAACAGCAGAAGGAATAGTCATGAAGATTGCCCGGCATGAAGCGAAGCGCCGTGGGCGAGATCAACTCTTCTTAGTTGAGCAAACGCGCGGTTCGAGAGATTGCCGGTCCTCCAAACGAATCAGTCCCGCCCGGACATCCAGTTCCGCCTGCGCATAGCGCTCGGCCGTGCCGATGTCCGACCAATATCCCTGCAGGTCATACCCGAACACCGGTTCTCTCCGCTCGATGGCTCTCACGTAGGGATCGATGATCGAAGAGGCCACGCCTTTCGGCACCTCCCGAAGCAAGCGAGGATGAAAGATGTGAATCCCGGCAAACATGCGCGGCGTCGCTGGAACGGAATCCGCCAGTCCTTTTCCGGTGATCCGTAAGATCTGTCCCTGGTCTCCCACTTCTACCAGGCCCCACCTCGCAGCGTCCGCATCTTCCCGGAGCACCAATGTGGCCGCCGCGTTGCGGGCACGGTGAAAATCGCGGAGCGCCTCAAGATCCAATTCAACCAGCGTATCTCCGTTGAGAATCAGAACCGGTTCACCTGAAAAATGAGGCTCGGCCTGTTTAATTCCACCGCCGGTCCCCAGGATGACCGGTTCGTGGGAATACATAATCCTGATTCCGAACTTTGACCCCGTGCCCAACGCCTGTTCGATCATCGGTCCCAAATGATGCAGGTTAACAACGACTTGGCGGAACCCATGCCGCTTCAGCAACAGTAAGTTCCAGACGATCAACGGCGTTCCGCCGACCGGCAGCAACGGTTTTGGAATGGTGTTCGTCAGCGGTCTCAGCCGGGTGCCGAGACCTGCCGCTAGAATCATGGCTTTCATAAAGTCCAGTGAGGCGTAAGGGGTAAAGCGTGAGGGGCAAAGAACAATTGAGTGATTCGTCGTCTCCTCACCCCTAGCTCCTTACCCTTCACCGATCATTGCAATTCCGGCACATGC
>DATFCE010000051.1:0-7189 GCA_035253365.1 Nitrospiraceae bacterium | reverse complement strand
TAAATGAAAATAACGACTTAGAGTGTTGAGGTCTGTTACGAAAATGAAACTCTGGAGCGGGTCTCAAAGTCTCCAGCGAAAAATCATCACGGCCATCGTGATGGTCGGTCTCCTGCCTTTAACCCTGTCCTTGGTTCTCGCGTACCTCGAAGAGCAGCGCGCGCTTCGCGAGACGGTCGGCGCTAATTTCAAGGAAATCGCCGTTGAAGCCGCCCGTCGCATTGAAATGCAGGTCACGCGCGGGATCAACGAAGCCCAACAGCTCGCGACCACGCCGTTTCTGAGGACCTCGGTCACGGAAGCGAACCGAAGTTATATCGGAAAGGACGAAAAAAGTGTCCAGGCGATGATTGGGGACTGGCAGCGGCGATGGCGGGGCCGTGAACGCCGGCATGAATTTCCACTGTTCATCAATCGCATTGTGACGAACTACTTGATTCGATGGCATGACATCCGCAAGTCCGATTACATCGCCATTTTAGTGACCGATAACCGCGGCGCGCTGGTCGTGAGCTCGATCCCGCAGGTCGAGTATTACTATGGGAAAAGCGCGTGGTGGCAAGCAGCGTTCCAGGACGGCCATGGTCAGGTGTATGTCAGCGACATCTATTTCGATCCGTCGTTCGGCACGCACGTGTTGAACGTATCAGTACCCATCCTGGACGACGAACAACGCACCCCGATCGGGACCGTCAGTATTCTGCTCCGGCGCGATTCGCTGTTTCATTCGATCTCGGAAGTGACGATCGGCGCCACGGGTCACGCCATGCTCATGAGCTCCGATGGCGTGCCGCTGATCTGTCCCGTGCTCTCACCGGAAGAGCATGTCGTCGGTCCGGACTTGCTCAAGGAAATGAATCGGTCTCATGCGGGATCGTTTGTCGCAACCAACGATTCCCATGGCGGGCAGAATTCTATCGTCGGTGTCGCCCCGGTCCGTTTCGGCGAGTCATTGGCGCCGGGGAGCTTAGGGGGCAAGCGATGGTTGACGTTCGTTCGCCAGAATCCCGAAGAAACCTATGCCCCCATCAATCATTTGCTTGGTCAGGTCGGAGCCTATGGCGCCGTCGTTCTCGCGGTGTTGTGGGGAACCGGGATGGTGGTCGCCCGGCGCCTCGTCCGGCCGATTCGTTTGCTCCATGAGGGCGCGCAACAGATCGGCGCCGGCAGTCTCGATCATCAATTGACGATTCAGACCGGCGATGAGATCGAGCAGTTGGCCGGCGCGTTCAACCGAATGGCCGCCAATCTGAAACAGTCTTTCGGCCAGCTCGAGGATCGAATGGCCGACATCCGCCGACTGGAGGAGAAGTATCGCGACCTGATCGAAAATTCGCCGGAGATGATTCACCAGCTCAACAAGTCCGGGCGATTCGTGCATGTCAATAAGACGGAGCTCGAGAAGCTTGGCTATACACTGGACCAGATGCTGGACATGTGTCTGTGGGACATCGTTCCACCAGGCAAAGAGCGAGACGTGCTGGCGTATCTGGAACGGCTGATGTCGGGGGGGAAGGGCACCATCGAAACGGTGTTTCTCACCCGAGACGGCAAGCCGATCGATGTCGAAATCCATTCGACCGCGCTCTTCGATCCGGAGGGCGGCGGGCTGGTGTATTCACGCGCCTTTGTCAGAGACATCACCCGGCGGAAACGCCTGGAAGCCGAGGTGCATCGCTACACGACGCAACTGGAACAGGAAGTCGCGGAACGCACGTTGCAACTTACTCAATCGCAGCAGCGCTATAAAGCGCTCTTTGATCTGGCGGCCGACTCGGTGTTCATGGTGGACGCCGAGGGTCGGGTCATCGCCGTCAATAAGCGCGAAGAACAGGCGCTCGGGTATTCCGAAGACCAAGTGGTGGGACGTCCGTTTCTTGACGTCGTGCCGCCCATGTATCATGAGGTGACGGACGGTCTGTTCAAAAAAATCGTCCAAGGGGAGAGTCAGGTGCCCACGCGTGAGATCGAAGTCATCAGTCAGCCCGGAACACGCCGGCCGGTGGAAATGGATGTGATTCGGATCGTGGACGGCAGCACTCCCTCCGTCATGGTGCAACTGCATGACATCACCGAACGCAAGCGCCTCGAACACAGACTGCAGCAATACAGCGAAGAGCTGGAGGCCAAGGTTAAGGAGCGGACGCGGGAAATTGAGGAGACCAAACGATACTTGGAAAACCTGCTGGAGAATGCGAACGACGTCATTTATACATTGGACGTCGATCAACGGTTTACCTACGTCAACAGCAAGGTCGAGGCGTGGGGCTATCGAAAAGAGGATTTGATCGGCCGTCCGTACCTCGCCTTGTTATCCAAGCGGCATCGCGGTCGCCGCTTGAAGAGCACGTTGGATATCGGCGCCAAACAAATGTACGAAGTGGAGGTCATGACGCGTGCGGGACAGACCCGGGTAGCGATGGTCAGCGTCTCGCCGCTGTGCGCGCCGGAAGGACGGGTTTTGGGAGTGCTCGGCATCGCGCGGGACATTACCGCCACGAAGAAGTTGGAGCAGCAGATTCGGAACTCCGAAAAACTCGTGTCTGTCGGCATGCTGGCGGCCGGCGTCGCCCACGAAATCAATAATCCGTTGGGCGGCATTTTGAACTGTCTTTACAATATCCGAAAGGGGACGTTGTCGCCGGAGCGGCAGGAAGAATATCTGCTCTCGATGGAGGACGGTCTCCGCCGCGTGCAGAAAATCGTGCGGCAACTTTTGGAGTTTTCGCAACAGCACGACCCTGAACTCTCGCTGACGGATGTGAACGCCGTGGTGGAGCGGGTCCTGGTGCTGACCAACCATACCTTTACGGCCCATCGCATTCGGCTGGAAAAGCACCTGAGTCTCGATCTGCCGGGGGTGATGGTCGACCGGCACATGATCGAACAGGTGTTGATGAATCTGATCCTGAATGCGGTTCAGGCCATCAAGGGAGGCGGCATCATCACGATTCGGACCAGCGTCGCCGAGGAGCGTTGCACGATCGAGATCGGGGACAGCGGCTGCGGGATTCCTGCGCATGTGCTGCCGCGTATCTTCGATCCGTTCTTCACGACCAAAGGCATCGGCGAAGGGACGGGTTTGGGATTGTCGGTCAGTCTGGGCATCGTTGAACGGCATGGCGGGCAATTGCTGGTAGACAGCGAAGTGGGAAAGGGCTCCATCTTTACCGTGTGTCTCCCTCTGATGCCCGACCGGGCGGGGGTTGAACGAGTCGTATGAAAGCGCCATCCGTCCTCATTATCGATGATGAACCGCTGATCCGCCTGTCCATGACGGATGCGCTCAAAGCCGTCGGCTACGACGTCCGCGCGGCCGCAACCGGTCAGGAAGGGCTCGAAGTGCTGACCGATGGGATCTTCGACATCGTGATCACGGATCTCCGCCTTCCCGGCTCCAATGGCCTCGACCTGCTTCAGGTGTGCAAACAGCGGTCGCCGCTGACCGAGGTGCTTCTCATTACGGCTCACGGGTCGGTGGAAACCGCCGTGGAGGCGATGAAGCGCGGCGCCTATGATTTCATCATGAAGCCGTTCTCGATGGAAGAACTCCTGTTGATCGTCGAGCGCGTCAGCAAGGTGCTCGCGCTTCGGCGGGAAAACCTCGAACTGCGCGAGGAGTTGGAAGGGAAATTCAATTTCGAAGGCATTCTCGGCAAGAACAACCGCATGCGGGAAGTCTTGGAAAAGGTCAAGCTGGTCTCGGCAACCGATTCGACGGTGTTGATCGTCGGGGAGAGCGGAACCGGCAAAGAATTGATCGCCAACGCGATTCATCGAAACAGTCCACGGCGGGATCAGGCGTTGATCAAGATCAGTTGCGCCGCGCTGCCCGAAACCCTGCTGGAAGCGGAATTGTTCGGTCATGAGAAGGGCGCCTTTACCGGGGCGCTCAAGCAGCGGCGCGGGCGCTTTGAATTGGCGCATAGGGGGACGTTGTTCTTGGATGAGATCGGCGAGATTTCTCCGATGGTGCAGGTTAAGCTGCTGCGCGTTCTACAAGAACGGCAGTTCGAGCGCGTGGGAGGAAACGACACGCTGGAGGTCGATGTGCGGGTCGTCTGCGCGACTCAGAAAGACCTAAAAAAAGAAGTGCTGCAAGGGCGGTTTCGGGATGACCTCTATTACCGGCTCAACGTGGTGCCTATCTCCTTGCCGCCGTTACGGGAACGCCGCGAAGATCTGATGATGATCGCCGAGCATATGCTACGGAGACGGTGCGAGCAATTACATAAACCGCTGAAGGGCTTCTCACAGGATGCGCAAGAAGTTTTGCTTCGATATTCGTTCCCGGGCAATATTCGTGAATTGGAAAACCTCATCGAGCGGGCGGTGGCGTTGGGACGTCCGAATGAAGAGGTTCAGGCTTCAACCTTGTGCGGGTTTGCTTCGTGTCCCTATCTCGGGGGATCGCCGCAACCGGATTGCGCGTTCTGCAGCGAGGGACTCACCGGTCATCGGAATGGCACCGAGTCCATGGAATCCATCGCGAGCGCGCGCGAGCGATTCGAGCGCCAATATATCGTGTCGGTTTTGGATCGTGTACAGGGCAGCCGAACGATGGCCTCGCGGGTGCTGGGGTTGTCCCGCAAAGCCTTGTGGGAAAAATGCAAGCGCTACGGCATCTCCAGCGACAAATCCGAAGCCGAAGAAAACTAGGAATCAAAAGTCGAGGATGCTCAAAACGGTCCTATAACACCCGCCCACCCCAGGCGCGCCGAGACAGGCGCGGCCGCAGGCGAAGCCAACACCGCAGGTGTACCATTTCTCACCCGCCCATCCCAAGCGCGCCAAGACGCGCTTTTCCTCTAGTGGGGTACATTGAGGATGTTGGCGAGACGAGAACGCAGCTCGGGAAGGGGCGCGTCTTGGCGCGCCTGGGGTAGGGACGGGTGGAATGCAATTGTTTTCAGCATCCTCACTCCACCGGCTCAGACCCGCCTTCCCACAGCTTCACCGTGCGATCCCATGACGCGCTGGCAAGGCGCAATCCATCGGGCGAAAAGGTCACGCACCGCACCGGACCGGTATGGATCCGAAGCGTGCGGAAGTGTCGGCCGCTTTCAATGTCCCACAGCTTGATCGTGTGATCATCGCTGGCACTGGCCAAGACTTTGCCGTCGGGAGAGACGGCCAGCGACCGAACCCATCCCGCATGCCCTTTCAACGTCCGCGCTTCCGTCAAATTCGGCATTTCAAAGAACTTGATCGTGGCATCCCGGCTGCCGGTCACCAATAATTTTCCGTCCGGAGTGAAAACTATCGCGCCGATCCAGTAGTCCATCGGCTTATTAAAGCCGCCCTCATCTTCGACGAAAAATCCCCGTGTATCGCTCATTTCATCATCGGTCGCTTCTTGCCAGTGTCCCTTGTGTTGAAGTTTTTCCTCTCCGCTGGGGAGCACTTCCCACAGCTTAATTTTACCGATGTCGTTCCCGCTCGCGAGATGGATGCCGTCCGGTGAAAAGGCGACGCAGACCGACCAATGGTGGTCATACTGATCTTTCCCAAGCAAGGTCATCAGTTCCGTTCCGGTGGTCACTTCCCAAATCTTAAGATCTTTATTGTGGCTTCCGCGCGCCAGCATCAACCCATCCGGAGAAAGAGACAGGCTGACGACATTGTGATCGTACCGGGTAAAGAGCAGCTTGGTGGGCTCGCCGGTTTTCGTATTCCACATCCGAATCGTGCGATCGTCGCTTCCGGTCACGAGTGTTTGTCCGTCCGGCGTGAAGACGGCGGCTCGAATATCCTGAGTATGCCCGCGCAAGGATTTCAGCATGCGGCCTGTCTCGATGTCCCAAAGGCGGATGAGGCGATCAACCCCGCCGCTCGCGAGCGTCGATCCGTCAGGTGCGAAGGCGACCGCCCATACCCCGTGTGAATGACCACGGAACGTTTTGATTTCCCGTGTCCCTGTCTTCCAATATTCCAAAAGATTGATGGGCGGGCGTGCGGCGGAGTCCTCGACAAGGCTCGACGAACCGGCGGTCACGCGTGAGTCAGATGTTGGATCAGCCATGTTGCGCCTCAGTGTAGTTGTCTACCGACGTGTCGGTCATTGCAAATGTGTCAACCCGGTCGCTATAATCCAATTTCCGTACCCCGACTGTCGAATCTTAAGAGAACGCCTGAAAACAAGTCAAGCCGATCAGCGGCCGAACTGCGCTGCCAAGTATGGAAATCAGAGTGGAAATATAAGGTGTAGGCATGGAGATTAGGTTTCAACCCGCCTTGTTGCAAGAAGTGATCGATTCGTTTGTGGAAAAAACGGAGCGTGAGGGTGATCCGACTTACTACAAAGAATTCCACGAGCTAGCCGATCCCATCTATGAAAAATACTCGTTGGATGATCGCGAGTCGGAGTTCAAAAAGCTCTATCAGTATCTCTTTGGTATCTGGGGGTTTTCCGACATTATTCGCGATGCCTTCGAAGAGTTCCCGATTTTAAAAGAAAAGATCGGGATCGTCCTGATCAAAGGCGTCTTGAAAGAAGATCAAGAAGGGGTGGACATTCTCAGGAAGTGGGGGTCCGTGGAGCAGGACCTGGCGAAGCATTTCGAAGAGAAAGGTCTCAAAGGCGTCGGCATTAAGCTCATTCCGCGGCGATTTTACGATCCCGCCCTCAGCCGGTATTGTCGCCATGAACTGACCCATATCGCCGATATCTTAAATCCGGAATTCAACTATGACCCGGACACCAAAGTCGGGCAGAACCCCGGAGAAGAAACGCTGATTCTGCACCGCTATCGTATCCTGTGGTGCCTCAATATCGACAGCCGTCTGATCCGCGACGGGAAAGACCCCATGTTGAGCCGTGAAGACCGCTTCAAAGAGTTTCGATCGTGGTATCGCAAGATCCCGCCGGCCCAGCTCAAATCAGTCTTCGAAGGATTGTGGCAGGCCGATTCGATGTCCCATTCGGAATTGGTCGAGATGGCGAGCGACACATTGCGCGTGATGGATCGCGCGATTGATGTCGAGGGCGGAGAGGTCCCCGAGACCCAAAATAAAGTGATCCTCATGCCCGGGTTTCCATGCCCGCTCTGTCGCTTTCCGACCTACGAATGGGTGGAAGATCTGGACAGTAAAGTGGAAAAGCACGTCCTCGATTTTATTCGAGAGAATCATCCAGGGTGGGACACGGAATACGGCGCGTGCGATCGCTGTGTGGAAGTATATAAACTAC
>DATFCE010000050.1:0-3674 GCA_035253365.1 Nitrospiraceae bacterium | reverse complement strand
CCGTGCGAATCGTGGGTAATCCGCGCGACCATGGCATTCCCTCGAATCTCCGCGCCGGCGCGGATGGCTCGTGGAATATAGGTCACCAAGATGGAGCTCTTTGCATTTGTCGTGCAGCCGAAGTTACAGAATCCGCGGTAGACGCACGGAGGACGATCCGCGTGCGGCGCGCTTAAGGTGGCGATGGGCGAGGGCGCGACCGGAATTCCAAGCTTGGCGCAGCCGCGGACGAGCACGTTGGCCGAGGCGTTGAGCTCATGTTCCCGTTGAGGATAACGTTTTCGTCGCGGCTTGCCCCATGGATAGAACGTGGGCCCCGCAATCTGAAGCGCTTCTTCCACCTCCTCGTAGTACGGCTCCAGATCGTCGAATGCCAACGGCCAATCCCGATGATCCGCATCCTCGACGGTCCCTTCCTTGGTGCGTCGCCTGAAATGGTCGGGATGGGCGCGAAGCGCGACCATGGAATAATGGACGGTGCTGCCGCCTACGCCACGCCCGGAATTATTGGAGCCCAACTCCACAGGGTCATTGCCGCCGGTAATGCGCTCATCGGTCCAGTAGAGTTTGGCGGAGGCGTGCTCATCGGAGATGAAATCGTTCATCGGATCCCAGTGAGGCCCGGCATCCAGAATCACGACGGACAATCCCGCTTCGGCCAGTTTCGCGCCGACCACGCCGCCGCCCGCTCCCGCGCCGACCACGCATACGTCGACCTCTTCCTGGGACCAGTCGCGCATCGGCACCCGCTCGCCGTGAATGCCGGGCGCGGTCAGCGACCAGCCCGCCATGATGTGGTCCTGCTGTGTCATCGCCGGCTAGCTTCCTCCCGAGCCTCCCAGGGATCGAGGCCGTCCTCCCAGATGCGAACGTGGCCGCGCGGCGAGGATGGCCCGTTGTAGCCGATCTCATTCCAAGCCAGCGGGTGCATATAGTAGGTTTTGACGACGATCTTCAGGAGCATGTGCTTGAAGAACGATTGGCTGGGAAGCTGTTTCCAAATCTCTCCGGGAGGATCGCCTTTCTGGACCCGCTTCAACACCGCATCTTGCGACTCCGCGTCGAGATCAACGAATCGCCGACTTCCGAACAGGATCGCAGCCGACTCGTCGATTCCGGCGAGTCCCTTTTGCCACGCGTCCCGTTGCGGAGGCAGCTTCTCATAGCGATAGCCGTCGCGCTTATCCTGGTGCAGCTTCTCGTCGATCCACGGCACGATCGGGACTTTTTCGCCGTCGTTGCGTTCCGGCTGCGGGACGATCCGCTCCGCCACGGCGGCAAGCGTCCGCGCCTCGGCTTCGGAGAAGAAACGAATCGGCGGGACTTCCTCCAGTCGGCGGCGGACGACTTGACGAGTCTGTTCATCCCAATCAGGAGAAAACCACTTGTCCAGAACATTGTAGTCAGGATACGGGGTGTGAAATCCCTCTTCCGGTTTCTCGATCTGTCCCATCATCTCCCCCCGATTAAAACTTCATCACAGTAAATAAATGCCCACGAGTCCGACGGCGGCTAAGGCGATGAACAGCCCCGGCGCCCCTTGGGGCGGACCTTCCAGCAGATTAAAGAGCCAGATGTAGAGCCCTCCCATTTCGCGATCCAAGCCGCGCAGATGCATCCCGAACCCGATGAACCCGACCAACAGGGTCATCCAGAGGAGAACCGCAAAGGCGGCTCTCACGAGCGTGGATGGTGCGAGGGCCATCCAGACACCCGCAAGCATGGTCAAGGCCGGGACGGTGAGGGGCGCATACATCACCGGATTATTGAAGGCGCCTCGATAATGGAGGATGGCAGCCTGCACGATCGTGCCTGCGAGCATGATCGCCACGAAGATACATAAGGCAACCGGCATGTCCAAGCCGAACACACGGCCTTCTCCAGAAAGTCCTCGCGCCGTGATAACGCCGAGCACACCCGTCGCCGTCAGACCCAACGGCGCCAGAATGGGCGCGCCATACATCAAGTAGTGCAGAAGCCATTTCACACCTCCGGGTTTGGTCACAATCCCGTAATAGACGTGATAGCCGAAGCCGATGAGGCCGCTGACCGCCGCCAGCCAGCCCACTCCCCATAAGAGCTGATTCAGCCATGCCGGACCAGAAAAGATTGCCGCGGCGAGGGACGAGACGATAAGCAGCAGACCGGTAACCAACGGCGCGTACTGCATGCGATAGGCAAAGGCCCGTCGGTAATGCCCGACGAAGGCATCGACCAGCAGCAAGAGCGTCGCGCCGGCCGTGATCACCGCCAACCACTGAAAGGGATGAAGTCCGAGAAAGGCGGTCGGTGTCATTCCGATTCCTCGCGCGAGGCGTTCATGGCTTCTCGGACAGACGCCGAGACCCGCGATGACGAAGGCAGCAACGGCGGGAGACCCTGGGTAGAATGGCCGGGCATCTCGCGGTAGGCGCGCTTGACTTCGGCGCCATATCGATACACGATCTCACCGCCGAGATACCCTTGGACGGTCATGACCAGTCCGGCGCCATACACCCCGAGCAGGTACCACCCGCTGACGAAGTGACCGTGCTGCCAGAACTCGGCCCGCCAGACCATCAGTGCGACGAGCAGACCGAAGACTACCGGTCCCAGCGCCATGTGTGATCGCACAAACGAGCGCGCGGGGCCTTCCTCGATCGGGATTCGCCTGCGTGAAATCGCGCCCGTGATCAGGGTCAACGGCGTGACGGCGAGCGAGCCCACCATCGTCCACCAACCAGTGTCGGCAAGCGAGGCGACGCTGAAGAGATAACCGATCGTATCCGCTCCCAACGAGGCGATCATCAGCGCGATGGTGAAATGGACGAGGATCGGATGGAGCGGGGCGGACAGCTCCATCAGACGCCAAGCCTGCCGCATGCTAGTCACGGGGCCGCCGCTACGCCGACTTGAAGTCTCCATCATTCACGCCTATTCCGATACCGAATCGCCGCCGCACCATGCTTTCCTTCTCTATCTCCTCGCCGCCTCTTTGTTCATCGGCCGGCGGCTGATCTTCGCGTCATGATAAACAGAGGCCCACACCGTTGGGAGGTCTACATGGCAAGACGGTTCAGAAGAAACACTCATATGAGCTGACTTCATCAGCCCGACCGGCATGGCGACCCTGATCCTTTCCGAGGACGAGCTTCTCGGCGGAAGTCATACCAGTACGCAAGGTATCCGAGAAGCGAGAGAAGCCAAATGATCGGAACCAAAATCACCCCGGCCAGCAGATAATGACTCATACCAATCACTCCTTATCGTGAGTCGATGCGCGATCCCGATCGCTCCACCCTTAGCTTCTGATCACTTCGTCAGCCTTACCGTTGTGGCGGAGAGCATGGGCCGTGTTGACCAACGAGAGATGGGACAGCGCCTGTGGAACATTTCCAAGCAGACGCCCATCTTGCACCGAATACTCTTCCGCCAGCAGTCCCACGTCGTTGCACAGATCGAGCAGACGCGTGAAGAGGCGTTCCGCATCGGCGGACCGTCCCTGCAGCGCAAAGTTGTCCGCGAGCCAGAAGCTGCACGCAATGAAAATGCCTTCGCGGCATGACCCCGACGACCCATAGCGATACAACAGGCCATCGCCCGCCATCAGCTCTCGTTCGATCGCCTGCACGGTGCCTCGCACGCGGGGATCGTCCGGCGGCAGGAACCCGACGATCGGCATCAACAACAGACTG
>DATFCE010000049.1:0-2617 GCA_035253365.1 Nitrospiraceae bacterium | reverse complement strand
CTGTCATCGCAGCATCGGCCGTGCTCGTCGCCTGGGTCTTCTTTCCATGGAACTGGCTCGTTACAAATCGGCTTCCCGAAGGTCCTGCGCGAGACCTCGCTGCGGGCATCGGCAAGGCATTTCCCTTTCAAAATCTGGGCTCCGAATTCATGCCACCGCTCTACGAGGGCGATTTGCTTTACATGCCCACGATGTTTCCAGGCGTTTCCCCGACCAAAGCACGCGAAATCCTTCAGCAGACGGACAAGATCATCAAGAGCTTTCCGGAGGTTCACCATGTCTTCGGGAAAATTGGACGGGCCGAGACAGCTACGGATCCCGCTCCTTTTGACATGATCGAAACAACGATCACGCTTAAGGACGAGAAGGAGTGGCCGGTCGTAACAATTTACGACGACGACGGGAAAGTCGCTGGGCGTCGGCGGCGTACGCCTGAGGAACTTGTCGAAGCGATGAACGCCGCGATCCAGTTCCCCGGCCTCAGTAATGCATGGACGATGCCAATCAAGACACGCATTGACATGCTAGCCACCGGCATTAAGACACCTGTTGGAATCAAAGTCGCCGGCCCCGACCTGGCGACGCTTGAACGCGTCGCAGCGGAGATAGAGGCTGTTGTCCGCCAGGTGCCGAATACCGCGAGCGTCTTCGCCGAGCGTGTAATGGGCGGCAATTATATCGAGTTCTTCTTGAACCGCGATGAAATCGCCCGCTACGGGCTCCGCATTCGTGACGTGCAGGATGTACTGGAAGTCGCCTTGGGCGGCATGCCCCTCACGACCACGGTCGAGGGCCTCGAACGCTACACGGTGAACCTCCGATACGACCGCGATTTCCGTGAAAACCTCGAAGCCCTCAAGGAAATCGTCATCCCAACCGTTGGTGGAGCGCAAATTCCACTCGGCCAACTGGCTGATATCAAAGTAGTTCGCGCCCCGATGAGCATCAAAAGCGAAGACGCCATTCCAAACGCTTGGATCTATATTGACGTTCAGGGAATCGACATTGGAACCTATGTGCAGAGGGCACAACGCGCCGTGCGCGAAGCTGTCGCCGGCGGCAAAATCCAGCTCCCAAGCGGCTACTCGATCTTCTGGAGCGGTCAATACGAATACATGCTACGGGCCCAGCAGCGCCTCATGATAGTCGTCCCCCTGACCCTGTTGGTAATCGTCCTGATTATCTATCTCAATACGCGGTCCTTCGTCTCCACGGCCATCATCATGCTGTCGGTGCCGCTTGCACTCGTCGGCTCATTTTGGATGCTTTACCTTCTGGACTACAACCTGAGCGTTGCCGTTTGGATCGGCTTGATCGCCCTGGCCGGGGTAAGCGCGGAAACAGGGGTCGTCATGTTGCTTTACCTCGAGCTTGCCTACAACCGGTGGCGCAAGGAAGGAAGATTACGCAGTCTGGGAGACTTGCGCGACGCGATTTACCACGGCGCCGTCAAGCGAGTTCGTCCCAAGGCCATGACTGCAGCCGTGATCATCGCAGGCTTGCTGCCGATCATGTGGAGCCACGGTGCTGGAGCCGATGTGATGAAACGCATCGCAACGCCCATGATCGGTGGTGTTATCACCTCTCTGCTCATGGAACTGCTCCTCTTTCCCGCGATCTATTACATCTGGCGGTCTCCAGAGGCAAGGAGCCGTGATTACTCAACGAAACTCGTGGAGGCGACATGACCGACGCTAACGAAAACCATCTTCGAAAAATCGCCTACTTCTCGATGGAAGTCGGTATCAACGCCCGGATCCCCACCTACAGTGGGGGTCTAGGCGTCCTCGCGGGAGACACCATCCGCGCCGCTGCCGATCTCAACGTGCCCATGGTGGCAGTCACTCTGCTGCATCGCAAGGGCTACTTTTACCAACGCCTCGGTACTGATGGGTGGCAGACCGAGGAGCCGGTCGAGTGGATCGTCGAAGATTTCCTGACGGAGATGCCTGAGCGCGTCAAGGTTGCGATCGAAGGCCGCACCGTTGAACTGCGCTGCTGGAGATATGAGGTCCAAGGCGTCGGCGGCCATACCATACCCATCTATTTCCTCGACGCCGACTTGTCGCAGAACAGCGACTACGATCGCACTCTGACGCATTTTCTCTACGGCGGCGACCAGCACTATCGCCTCTGTCAGGAGGTCATCCTTGGCATAGGAGGGGTGAGAATGTTGCGCGCTCTCGGATACGATGCGCTGGATCGCTTTCATATGAATGAAGGTCACGCCAGCCTGCTCGTGCTAGAGCTTCTGGACGAAGAAGCATGCAAGGCCGGCCGAAACGCGATCACGGATGAGGACATCGACGCCGTGCGCAAGCAATGCGTATTTACCACCCACACACCAGTGCCTGCGGGGCAAGATAAGTTTGCGATGGACCAGGTAATGCGCGTTCTCGGCCGGCGTGGAGTTTATGACAGGAAGGATGTCTTCTGTTGTGAGGGTGTCCTCAATATGACATACCTCGCGTTGAACCTAAGTCACTATGTCAACGGTGTGGCCAAGAAGCACGGCGAAGTCAGTCAAGCCATGTTCAGCCGTTATGTCATCGACGCGATCACCAACGGCGTTCACGCAGCGACCTGGGTCTCCGAACCTTTCGCGAAGCTTTACGAC
>DATFCE010000048.1:0-2325 GCA_035253365.1 Nitrospiraceae bacterium | reverse complement strand
GTTTTTCTTGAGTTTGATGGTGATGTTACAGCCTGCGCCGGCGCCTCCCGGCATACTGAGAGCCGATCCAACGCAGACGGCTCCAACCACTAAAGCAGAGGCAGCGCCTGAAAGATGTCAATGACTCGCCTCGGCCGAATCTCACGACACGCCAAGCGCGGTGATGGCCGCCTCGATATCGGAAGGGCGTCCGTGTGGGGCACGCGATCAGTCTGCGTGCAGAATGTTCTTGGCGACATAAGCGGCAAGCAGACGATACGTGAAGGGATTCGGATGGCTATCGTGGGGGTGGATCTCATACTTCGTATTGGGAACGCTCCCCTCATAATCCGGAATAATTTCGGAGACCAGATGAACCCGCACGCGCAGCTTGCTAAACCCTTCCAGTACTTGGGGAAGAAACTGGAGATAGGTATGCTTGCGTTTGCGAAACATATTGTCCCAGAGAATGACATGGAACTCGCTTTCGGGGTACATCCCCGCCGCCGCGTCCCTGGCTTGCGACACGACGTCGAGAAACAGGCGGACGTCCTCGCTGGACAGGCTTCGCAAAGGAGGCACCAAGTGGTTGTAGATGAATGACTTTCTCAATGTCTTGGATACGGCATGACCGACTGGCCCGCGCGCGCGCCAGAATTGTTCGATCCGTGAATAGCGGGTCTCATCCGCTACGGTGTCAAAGTTGCCCTCGGCGGTCACACGCCCGTTGTCCGTTCGCCGGTATCGTGGTGCGTGTGGAAACCACGTCATGAGCCCCGCTACTCGCTCGAGGTGATAGGGGATTGTCTGATAGATGATGTATTGGGGCGGCACCGTCACCACGGACTGAACCCGCCCGCCCTCCAGCGCGGCCAACATCTGCTGAGGCCCGTACCCATGGAAGCCGAAATTGTATATGGCATAGCGCCCATGCGTGAGCAGTCCGGTCATATACGGCATGGTTTCATGGTCGGCAACCCCGTCACCCATCGTGTAGGAGCAACCGAAGAATAAGACCGATCCGAGGGCATGGCTGGCATCGTACGGTGGAGCGATGCGCAATCCATTCGCATCAATGGTGTAGGTGATCTTGTAGATGGGCACCGAATTAATGTTCTTCACATGAGTCGCCGCAAAGTTCTTCCGAGGGATCACCCCCAAGGCGTCGTCGGAAATCCAGTAGAGATTATCGCAGCAATACGAGTTGCTCTTTTCCGGCGTGCTGTTCCAGATATAGAGTTCACCCACGGCAAGGGCCAACATGGCGGCGCATAGGTTGAGCCATACGGCTTTCGAGACGGCACCTTTCGCGGTCAATCCAAAATAGAGCAATGCCAGAAACCAAGTCATGCAAAACCATGCAAACGGGACGGATGATGCCTGAAGAGAGGCGTATGCGGCCATGATCGCGAGACCAAGAACGGCGAGAGGGATCGTGGACCGAGGGAATAGACGGGTGCGCGAAGTCAAAAGCGGGCTCCTTGAATCGTTTCCATAAGTCGGCTCTATCGTCGCTAATCTCTGAAACTTCTCGACGCCTCTGAGACGGATCCCCGCCCGGGGATGGGACACCAAGCGGAAGTCGTTATGAGCTGACCGACTAGCCGGTACGCGGTTTTTCCGGAGGCGGTCTTCTTTTACCAGAAGATCGACATCACAATCCAGAACATGAGGCAGGGACACGAGCTGATCGGCAGGCTTACGGCTGATCGAGCAGCCGATATCGCTGCATGGCGGAGGGTCAACACATGTCAACCAGTGCGCATGCAGGGCGACTTGGCTGGTGGGCCGCTCGCAATGTACTGCCGCTCGCGATTGTGGATTGGCGATCGCAGCCTGGGCCAGCGTTTTTAAGTCGCTCGTCGCGGAGGTGGGGAAGAATCGGCAGTTACCCTGCTTGGGCGTACGCGCCGGACAAATCGGGCGGCAATAGATCCTCGTCGAGGTCACCCCCAACAACACGCGACCATCAAAACACGGATCGCGCGTCCGGAGTACCCGGTAGCGGTCATCTGTAGGCGGCTCCTGAACGGCTGGCCCCGCCCCTACTTGCCGCCGAGGACGGATAATTCCCAACGGTAGCCGTCGGGATCGTGAAACCATAACCCCATGTTGGGCGAGCCGGGCGCTTCTGGACCAATTTCGTCGCCCGGATCTTCCACTTCGACTTCGTGCTTCTTCAGGTGCTCAAGCGCCTTTCGCAGCGTGGCCATGTCCGGCAAATGAAACGACATGTGGCCGATCGTCTTGGGCGACGGTTTGCCTTTTGAAAAGACGATTGTCACGTGATCGTTGCCGACGGCGACCCCGTCCTCGAAGTCGAACTCTTTGCGCAATCCCAGCACG
>DATFCE010000047.1:0-2414 GCA_035253365.1 Nitrospiraceae bacterium | reverse complement strand
AGAAACGGACCAAACCGGCGTTGCTCCAACGACCGGATCGCCACCGAGGCGGCTTCCTCCAATGATCGATCCACCTGGTCCTTCAACGCCCCCGCCATGACCCAATACAGCGCGCTGGCAAAAAGCAGCAGGATGGCGGCGAGGGCCGTTCCGTACCAGAGGGTGAGACGAACACGGAGCGACATCGCGGAAGAGGAAGATTGAGGTCGAGACGGATTTAGATCCGAAGGTTGCTTCATGAACCACCCATTAGCCTCGACCTCAGCCTGAACCTTCCGCCTTCAATACGTAGCCACTGCCGCGCACGGTGTGAATGAGCTTACGCTGGCGGCCGCGGTCGATTTTGTTGCGCAGGTAATTCACATAGACATCGATGACGTTGGTGAAGGTATCGAAATCCAGATCCCATACGTGCTCCGCGATCATCGGACGCGTCAACACACGTCCGGGATTCCGCATGAAATATTCCAGGAGCGCGTATTCCTTCGTCGTCAGCTCGATGTGTTGCCCTCCTCGGGTCACCTCGCGGGTGGCCGGATTGAAGAGGAGATCATCGATTTGAAGTATCCCGGAAGGCTCTCCACTCCCGCGGCGCAGCAGCGCGCGGGTACGCGCCAGCAGCTCTTCGATGGCAAACGGCTTGGTTAAATAATCATCGGCGCCGGCATCCAAGCCTTTGACTCTCTGATCCACTTGAGCCTGCGCCGTCAAAATAAGAACCGGTGTATGAAGTTTTTTGTTGCGGAGCCTGCGCAGGACGTCGAGCCCGGAGAGGCCGGGCAGCATCAGGTCGAGGATAATTAGATCGTAGCTGCCGATCTCGGCGAACTCCACTCCCTTCACCCCGTCATCGCACAGATCGACCGCGTAGCTCTCTTCTTCCAGCGCTTGCCGGATAAATGACGCGACCTTGGCTTCGTCCTCAACCACGAGAATACGCATAATCAGGATGCTGAAAGAGGTTTATTCCACCCCACCACCCCAGGCACGCCAAGACGTGCCCCTTCCCGAGCTTTGTTCTCGGCTTGCCAACATCCTCAATGTACCCACTGGGGAAAGAGTCGGTCTTGGCCGGCTCAGGGTTGGGTGGGTAAGGAACGTTACACCTCCGGCTTTGACTTCCCCTGCGGCCGCGCCCGGGAAGGGGCGAGTCTTGGCGCGCCTGGGGTGGGCGGGTGCAATAGTGACCTTTTTGAGCCTCCTCAAATTGACTAAAGACATTGCCATCTCACTTTGGTGGAAAGCGTGTGATCGTAACCGGGGCATACTGAAGCGATGGGCCGTTCGGTGTACGGTACGCCAGCGAATGCTTCAGCCAGTTGGCATCGTTGCGGGTCGGGAAGTCGGAGCGATAATGAGCCCCCCGGCTTTCTTGCCGGGCCAGCGCCCCTGCGACGATGGTCTCGGCGATGTCCAGCAACGAATCCAACTCGAAAACCTGAATCAGATCCGAATTGAAGATGCGACCATGGTCTTGCAGATAGATATGGGCCGCGCGCGCTTTGAGCCGGCGCACGGTCTCTATGGCTTCCGTCATGGATTTTTGCGTTCGAAAGATGCCCAAGTTCTGACTCAGCGCCCGGCCCAGATCGTCACGAATTTGCCAAGCGCGCTCGCCGCCGGTACTGGTCATCAGTCTTGTGACGCGGGTTTCTTCGGTGTGCAGAGCCTCATTCGAGAGGACGGGAAAGGCCACCGTGGCGGCGTACTCCGATGCGCGCACACCTGCCCGCCGGCCGAAGACGATTGTCTCCAACAACGAATTGCCTCCAAGGCGATTGGCTCCATGGATGCTGACGCACGCGCATTCTCCCGCCGCGTACAAGCCGGCGATTTCGGTCTCGCCCCACACATTGGCCCGCACCCCGCCCATTTGATAATGCGCCCCGGGCCGGACCGGAATAGGGCTTTCCACCGGATCCACACCGGCAAATTCAATCGAAAGCTCGCGGATCTGCGGGAGCCGTTCGAGAATCCGTTGTCGTCCGAGGTGCCGCAGATCCAGAAGGACACAGCCGTCGACGCCGCGGCCTTCAAGAATTTCCCTGCCGATTGCCAACGACACCGTGGAGCGGGTCGCCAACTCCATCTGCTCAGGCGCATACGTTTTCATGAACCGCTCACCGAGCGTATTGAGCAGGTAGCCGCCCTCACCCCGCGCGCCTTCGGTGATCAGAATACCGGTATCTTTGAGCGTCGTCGGGTGAAATTGCACGAACTCCATGTCTTCCAGCGCTGCGCCGGCGCGATAGGCGAGAGCCATGCCGTCGCCGGTATTGATGACCGCATTGGTGCTGGTGAGGAAGACACGCCCGCTGCCGCCGGTCGCTAGAATGACCGCCTTTGCGCCGATGGCTTGCAGCCCGCCATGGATTACATCCCATGCAATCGCGCCGCAGCACACGCCGTTTTCA